>DATGPZ010000001.1:0-2600 GCA_035304485.1 Acidimicrobiia bacterium
CAGGCGCTGGCCGCCGAGTACCTGATCAAGAATCGGGACGAGCTCGAGCCGAAGATCTACACCTTGCCGGCGGAGATCGACGACGAGGTCGCCTCCATCAAGTTGGCAGCCCTCGGCGCTTCGCTGGAGACCCTGACCGCCGACCAGATCGAGTACCTGAACGACTGGCAGCAGGGCACCGAGTAGGTGGGGGATCACATCATGCGACGTCGGCAGGTCACGTTCCATTCAACAAACGCCCTGTCGGCGTCGATGATCTGACATGTCTCATCGAGCTTCTGCCTGGTTCCTGACCTTCCTCCTGGCCATCCTCACCGCGGTGGGGGCGGGGCCGGCGGTGGCCGCAGAGACGACTCCGGGCGATCACCGGGCTTCGATCGTCGAAGGGGACATGGTCGTCCCGGAGCCGGTCCATCGGGACTCTGGCCTCGTCGCCGGGTTCAGCCCGGTCGAAAGTCCCTTCGCCATCGACCCCTACATCGCCTGGCGGGACGTGACCATGGTCACCGGTTCCCACACCTGGGAGGTATGGCGTTGCGATGGCGCGGGTTCACCAAAGACGCTCAACGTCTCGACCGCGGCCTCGTACCTGAACGCCGACGCCACCGACTACTTCGAGGTCCTTTCCCGGGGCCGTTACATCCCCGGGTTCACGTCCGGATCGGCATATCAGCGGAGGCTCGAGAACCCCGACGCCGTGATCGACTGTCTGTACTCCAATCCACACGGATACTTCGAGTCCCACCCGAACGGGCGGGGTTTCGTGGGTCTCACCGAACTGTTCTCCGGGGGTCCCCTCGGTGTGGGCACGCCAGGGGCCTACTACTACTACGGGAACGTGTGGGAGCTCGTCGAGGACTCCCGGCAGGCCGTCGTCGGGGACGCACAGACCGCCAACTCCACGGAGTTCCGGGAGTACACGACTCCCGTCGTGCTCCATGAGATCGGGCACGCTCTCGGATGGCCCCACGTCCCCATCCACGGCTGGGGAGGCACTTACGACAATCCGCTGGACATCATGTCGGGCGGACCGGTGTTCGGGAGCAACTTCGCGCTGACGGCCATGATCAATCTCTACGCCGCAGGATGGGTGGATCGCTCCGAGGTCGTCCAGTGGAACGGCGGGGACACCGAGATCCGTCTGGGAACCCTCCTGTCGGGCCGGGCCAACAAGATGATCGTGATCCCGACGGCAACACAAGGTGTCTTCTACACGGTGTCGGTCGAGCCGATGAGCTACGACAGCATGTCGCCATACGGGGTTCTCGTCCACTACGTGGATCAGCGCTCCAATGCCGGAACGATTGGCTCATACTGCCCGGGCTTCAACCCGACCACCTGCACCCTTCTCAGCAGAATCGTGGAGTTGGTGCCCCCGACCGGGTGGAACCGGGCAACCCTTCCCGCGATCGGACCGGGAGGCTCCAACGTCCGGGCGGCCAACTGGGAGGTCCGGATCGTTGCCAGCCACGCCGACGGCTACACCGTGCGGCTGGACTCCTCGTTCATCGACACGGTCGGCCACCTGTTCCAGTCGGAGATCGACCAACTCGCCGCGGCCGGCATCACCCGGGGCTGCAATCCACCGGCGAACACCCGGTTCTGTCCGAACTCTTCGGTGACCCGGGGTCAGATGGCTGCCTTCCTGGCGCGGGCCTTAGGGCTCCCTGCCGGGTCGAAGGTGTTCGATGACACGGCCGGTCACCTCTTCCAGTCGGAGATCGCCGCGCTGGAGAAGGCCGGTATCACCAAGGGCTGCAATCCGCCGGCGAACACCCGGTTCTGTCCGGACCGGGCCGTGACCCGCGGGGAGATGGCCGCTTTCCTGGTTCGGGCGCTCGCGCTCTCTGCCGGCAACAAGGTGTTCGACGACACCGTCGGGCACCTGTTCCGATCCGAGATCGCGGCGTTGGAGAAGGCAGGCATCACCCGGGGCTGCAACCCACCGGCGAATACCAGGTTCTGCCCTGACGACGCCGTGACCCGGGGCCAGATGGCCGCCTTCCTCGTGCGGGCGGGGCTCACCGACTGACGATCGTCTCTCCGGTGGCGGCCCCAGGGCTTCCAACTCAGGCTCGTGTGCGGTAGATCCGGAGGCGATGGTCTGCCCGGTCTGTGCCCGCCCTTCCCTGCGTGGCCTTTGCGATCGATGCCGTAATTGCCTGACGGCGGCGCCGGAACGGGTGATCGGGGGTGGCCTCCGGGTGGTGTCCGCGTTCGTTCACGAGGGGCGGGCGAAGGAGGCAGTCCACGACCTCAAGTACCGCGGTGTCCTCGGCATCGCCGGTCTGGCCGCTTCGGTCGTTGCCGATCGAGTGCCGCGTCTTCCTCTGGTGCCGGTGCCGAGGGTGTTGAGCCGGAGGCTTCGGTACGGGGTCGACCCGGCCCGGGAGCTGGCAGGAGCGGTGGCGGCCATCACCGGCGCTCCGGTCCGGGGGCTGCTGAGAGCACCAATGCACGCACCCCGGCGGGCGGGTGGGGATCACCGTCGTGATCCGGTCCGCTTTCGCCTCGCGACGCCGCCACCTCCGCATCTCATCCTCGTCGACGACGTCGTGACGACGGGCGGCACACTGCTTGCCGCGGCAGCCGCGATCGGC
>DATGPZ010000002.1:0-24341 GCA_035304485.1 Acidimicrobiia bacterium
AGCCGCGGCTTCAGCCTCCGCCGGAATCTCACGCTGGCCGTAGCGGTCGTCGTTGAGGTAGGTGGCCGGTGAACGGCGATTGCGCCACACCGCCCCCTCAGGGTCTATCCGGAGATAGGGCTCGTCTCGGTAACCGAGCACGACCACTTCCGTCCCCGGGCCGGCGTGGACCGAGAGAAAGGCGTCGCCGCCTACCACTTCGGCTTCCACTCCGTCGACCGCAGGCTCGATCCCGGTCACCTCGGACGTGTAATTGGTGGGAACGGCCGGGTCCGCCATGGCCGGTGGCGCCGGCATCGCCATCCAGACGAGGCAGGCTCCCGCCAGGACGGACACGGCCGACTTCATCGACGATTGTTCATCAGCGCAAACGACCCCATGAGCAGGCCGGCACCACCCAGCACCAGCGCCACGATGGTCAGGGAATCGGCGGAGCCATCTGCATCCGAATCTTCGGTCGCCGTGAGAAGGACGCCGGGGGCGGGCTCGGGGAGCTCATGGGCATCCTCTCCCTCGGCTGGGATCTGGATCCAGCGATGCTCGCCGTCCTCACAGCCTTGGACCACCGGGAAATAGACGCTCTGGCCCTCTTCGCCTTCGAACGCGACCGAGATGACGAACTCATCGAACTGACCATCGG
Source organism: Acidimicrobiia bacterium (assembly GCA_035304485.1). Lineage (GTDB taxonomy): Bacteria > Actinomycetota > Acidimicrobiia > Spongiisociales > ZC4RG35 > ZC4RG17. The sequence goes on from DATGPZ010000002.1 coordinate 641, forward strand.
GCAGCGTTCCGCCCTGCCATGTGACCGACGACACCGCCCCGTCCGCGCCTTCGACCGACAGCTCCCATCCCGGCTTCGGCTGCGGTCTCGCTGACGTCACCTGCTCGGGGATCTCGATCGTCACCCGATTGGTCGGGGAGCCGTCGCAACCGTGCCCGATCGTAAAGGCGAGCCTCTGGCTTCCCTCCGGAGTGACCTCGTCGGGAGCGACACCGACGTGTCCCAGGATCGGCAATGCCGGGACCAGCAGAAGCCCGACCGCGGCCGCCGCGACGATGCCTCTCTTCATTGGATTCCTTTCTTTCCTCATGGGTTCACGTGAACGGTCACCGCCGCTCTCATCTCCTCGGTTTCCGACCGCTGGAGACGAAGCATGATCTCCCACTCCCCGGGGATGGCCAACTCTGGGCCGGTCAGGATCCAATGGGCGGGGCCGGCAGGCTCGGGCTCTCGGACGACCGGTCCGATCTCCTCCTCGGGCATCGTCAATTCCAGGATGAGGCCCTGGGGAGCGTCCAGCGGTCGACCGGCGCCCGACAGGAGATAGACGTGGATCTCGTTGACCCCGGCCCGATTGGGATCCACCACCACATTCGCCTGCCAGCCTTCGTTCCCGATCGGCTGGTAGACCGAAACCGGACCCTCGACCCCGGCCACCTCCCTCGCCGGCTGGAGATTCGCCAACACCGCGGTGACCGCCAGGACGACCACGACACCGACCACCTCGAACGTGAGGGTACGACGCAGCCGTCGCCACGCTTCGGAGTCCTCACCTGTGCGTTCGATCACCGGGACCAGACGCCGCCGGTTGTAAGCGGCGACCGCCAAGACGACGACCACGAGCGCCACCTTGATCAGGAGAGTCCAGCCGTACGGAGTGTCGATCGCATGCAGAGCCCGCACCTCGACCCAAGCGAGTGCCAATCCGGCCGCGGCCAGCAGCGCCACTGCCCACCCCGCCAGCCACGAGAAACGAGCCACCGTCCGCGCCCGGTCCGGCGCAGATCCTCCCGATTCTCGGAGCGACGACCAGAGCATCACCAGCCCGCCCACCCACACCGACGTACCGACGAGATGCCCCACATCGGCCCCGATGCGGACGACGGCCGGTTCCGAAGTCAGCGTGTGGCCCGTGAGCAAATAGGAGGCCAACGCCACGGCGCCCGTCGCCGCCGCCGGCCAGGACCCACGCGAGGAGAAGAACAAGAATCCTGCCAGGGCCACCCCCCGGACGAGAGCGCTGATACCCACTGGGCCGGAGACGGTTCGACCCAGCGTCTCGGGGTCGAAGACCGCCTCGATCCCGAGCCCGGTGACCTCAGGTCCATAGAAGAACAGGGTTCCCAGGCTGGCGAGGAGGCCGGTCCAAGCCGCCACCCGCAGAGGACGCAACGAAGTGTCGCGGCGTACCACGAACCGGAACAACACTCCCCCGGCCACGATCAGCGCCCCGGCGTATCCGAGCCAGCGGGCCAGTACGCCCGCGACCGCCCACGGGGTGGCGCTCCCCTGCTGGACGAGGGACTCGAGAAAGGACTCGTCTGGAGCCTCGCCGGTGCCGACGCGGTAGACGAATGCACCTTGGAGAGGGTGACCATCGGCGGAAACGACCCGCCAGGTGACCACATAAGCGCCGTCGCTCAGGCCACCGCGGAGAGGCGCGACCACCGAATCGCCCGATCCACTCACTTCGCCGGTGTCGACGCGACGCCGAGCTGCATCGAAGACCCGGATCGCCCCAGGGGAAACGGTGACGGGCTCGTCGAAGCGAAGCGTGATCTCTGCCGGACTCGACTCGAGCGTCGACCCATCGACTGGATCGGTGTCCACGAGGGTGGCGTGCCCGAGCGCGGGACCTGCGGAGAAGACGACCAACCACACCACGGCGGCGAGAACCACCATCGACTTCTTCGCTGTGGACATGCCCGTCGCCTCGCTCCTGTCAGTCGTTGCCTTCGGGGCTACGGTTCCCGGTGGCTAGTCGGTTCCCGCCCCTCGACAGTCTGGCCGACCGACGCACGGCCGACACATTCTCCCTCCACTCAGTCGTCGAGGTCCTCCTCGGCAGGGATCTCCGGAGTTTCTGGCGGGTCCGACTTCACCTCTCCCCTCGCCCAGGCGGTCACGTCGGTCAAGCTCACGAGTGACTCGTCCAGGCTCAGAACCAGGATGTCTCCCGGGAGGATGACCGTGCTACCTGTCGGCAAGATCGCCTCCCCACCGCGCAGGATCGCGATAACGAGGACCCCGGCCCGCGGCGGATGATCCGCGAGCGAGGTGTGGGCGATCGCCAGGTCGGGGCTCACCACCAACTCGGCGAGGTCGATCTCGGGAACGTCGAGCGGCAACGCCTCCGCCACGGACTGCCAGGCAGGGCCGGGCGCCTCGAGACCGACACGACGAACCAGAGGCACGATCGTCGTTCCCTGGAGCAGAGTGGAGGTGAGAACCACGAAGAAGACCACGTTGAAGATGACCTGGCCTCCTTCCACACCGGCAGTGGCGGGGAAGGTGGCCAAGACGATCGGAACTGCGCCTCGGAGGCCAGTCCACGAGAGCACGAGCCGCTCGCCCCATCCGAGCCGAAACGGCACCAGAGACAAGAGAACGGCGACGGGTCGAGCGACGAGCACCAGCGTCGCGGTCACCACCAAGGCAGGGAGTGCCACATCGACCAAATCGGACGGGAACACCAACAGGCCGAGTAAGAGGAACAGAGCCAGGTTCGCTCCGTTGGAGAGGCTGGAGTGGAAGCTGCGGATCGACCGTCGGCGCCTCGGCACTGTGGCTCCGATCACCAACCCGCAGACATAGACCGCGAGGAAGCCGGAGGCCTCGACCGTCGTGGCGATCCCGTAGGAGAGACCGGCCAAACCGGCCGCCACCAGGGGATACAGCCCTTCGGACCGCAGGCGCAGATTCAGGATCCATCGAGATATGAATCCGATCGCGATGCCGACCAGCAGGCCTCCGACCAGTTGCCAGGCCCCGAACAGGATCCAATCCGAGATGTCAGCGGTCCCCCCAGGTTCGAAGGTGGCGATCAGCGCCACGGTGAGGACGATGGCGAAAGGGTCGTTGGCCCCCGACTCCACCTCCAGGATCGAGGCGAGTCTCCTCGGGAGCGGCGCTCTCCGCACCAGGTCGAAGACGACTGCAGCGTCGGTCGACGAGACGACCGCCCCCAGCAGGAGGGACGTCCTCCAGCCGAGCGAGAAGACCAACTCCACGCCGACCCCCGTGAGCAGCGCAGTGACCAACACCCCCACCGAAGAGAGAAGCAGGCCTGGCGGCCCCGCCTCTCGCAAGGCAGAAGGCTTGGTCGTCAGACCGCCCTCGAAGAGGATCACGACCAGAGCCAGCACGCTGAGGTCCCGGACCATCGCCGTGTCGGCCAGGTCCACCAGTCCAAGACCATCGCTTCCCGCCACCATGCCCACGCCGAGCGCCAAGAGGGCAGCCGGGACCCTTAGCCGCTCCGAGAAACCGACGACCAGGATGCCGATTATCAACAGCGCGGCGCCGACGAGGATGATGTTGTCGACCGGTAATTCGGCCATCATCCGCGCTTACCCCTCCCACCACCGGCTGAGCTGGACACCCATGACGAGCCAATCGAAGCGAGCAGCCGGTACATGTCCCAACGGTAGCGGCACCACCTGACCCCCAACGCGGCACGGCTTGAGGCCGAGGTGAGCGCATCCTGAGCATTCCTCGATTATTTGAGTGCTGCAAACATCTAGTAGGCTGCCGGGGTGGACACTGTCATCGCCGACGAACTGGCGCTTCGACTCGACCGGTCGATGTCGACCATCACCCGTCCAGCCTTGATCCGGCGCTTCTACCAACTCATCGCGGACCGGGCCGGAGTCGATCTCGAGCGCTCGTCCTACCTGATCCTGAAGCATCTCGTCTATGAGGGGCCTGCTCGCATCACCCAGCTGGCCGCCACCTTCGGTGTCGAACCCTCGACCATCAGCCGCCACACTGCGAGCCTCGAAGAGGAGGGGTTGCTGGCGAAACAGCCGGATCCCGACGACGGTCGGGCCGCGCTGGCCGAGGCGACACGGCGGGGCGTGAAGATGGTCAGGCGGCTCGAAGAGGAGCGCCGGAACTTCTACGACTCTCTGCTCGCCGAATGGGACCGAACCGACGCCGAGCGGTTCGTGGACCTCATCGAGCGATTCCACCGGGCGATCCACGGAGCGGTCACGACGTCATGACCGACACTGCCGCCCCCACTCCGGCCGGAGCCGCTCCGGCCCAAGGAATGTCGCGCCGGGAGATCCTCCTGGTGTTCGTGGCCCTGATGCTGGGCATGTTCCTGGCGTCCCTGGATCAGACGATCATCGCCACCGCCCTCCCCACCATCGTCGGCGAGCTCGGCGGGCTCGAGCACCTCTCGTGGGTGGTGACCGCCTATCTCCTCACCTCGACCGCCAGCTCGCCTCTCTACGGGAAGCTCTCCGACCTGTACGGCCGCAAGATCATGTTCCAGATCGCGATCGTGGTCTTCTTGCTGGGCTCGATCCTGTCGGGACTCTCGACGTCGATGTTCCAGCTCATCGCCTTCCGGGCCGTGCAGGGTGCCGGAGCGGGCGGGTTGATCGTGATGGCGCTGACGATCATCGGCGACATCCTCTCGCCCCGGGAAAGGGGTCAGTATCAGGGCTACATGGGTTCGGTGTTCGCGGTCTCGTCCGTGGGCGGGCCGCTGATCGGCGGCTTCTTCGTCGACAACCTGGACTGGCGCTGGGTCTTCTACATCAACCTCCCGATCGGGATCCTGGCTCTGATCGCCACCGCCCGTTTCCTGCACCTGCCGGTGAACCGCGAACGCAAGAAGGTCGACTATCTGGGCGCTGTCTTGCTCGTGTCCGGTGTCAGCGCCGCGCTGCTCGTCACCGTCTGGGGTGGAGCCGAGTACGCCTGGGACTCGCCGCTGATAATCGGGTTGTCGGTGGCCGCGGCCCTGTTGCTGACCCTGTTCGTCCTACAGGAGCGGCGGGCGGCGGAGCCGATCCTGCCCCTACGCCTGTTCCGGGAAAGAGTCTTCACGATCACCTCGATCGCCGGCTTCATCATCGGTGTCACGATGTTCGGCGGCATCATCTTCCTGCCGCTCTTCCTGCAGGTGGTGATCGGCGTATCGGCCACAGATTCCGGCCTCCTCCTGGTGCCGTTGATGGCGGGAATGCTCACGACTTCGATCGTGTCGGGTCGCCGCATCAGTCGCCACGGCCGCTACAAGCGATATCCGATCGCGGGCATGGTGGTGGCGACGATCGGCCTGCTCCTGCTCTCGTCGATGAATCCCGATACGCCCCTCGTCGTCGCCTCGGCCTACATGCTGACTCTCGGCGCCGGTCTCGGTTTGGTCATGCAGGTGCTGGTGATCGCGGTCCAGAACGCCGTGCCTCTCTCGGATCTCGGATCGGCGACATCGGCCAGCACGTTCTTCCGCTCGTTGGGCGGTTCATTCGGAACCGCCCTCTTCGGCGCCATTCTCAGCGCCCGCCTCGGATCTGAGATCGCCCGGCGCCTCCCCGACGTCGGCAACGCAGTTCCGATCGACCAGCTCACGGGAAGCCCCGAAGTGCTGGCGCAACTCCCAACCACCATCCGGATTCCGGTGATCGAGTCGTTCTCGATCGCGATCACAGACGTCTTCACCGCAGCCATACCGTTCGCGATCGTGGCGTTCTTCCTGGTGCTCGCCCTTCCCGAGTTGCCGCTACGGGACACCGCCCATGTCGGGGCACCGACCGAGATCGCCTGATTTCCGGTGGCCGGGCCCGGCCGTATAGCTTTCAGGGCGATGGACCGGTTCCGGGACCTCGTCGAAAGCCAGATCCAGGATGCGATCGCGCGCGGCGAGTTCGACGACCTTCCGGGGACGGGCCGACCCCTGGACCTCGGAGAGGACGACACCGGTTGGTGGGCCAAGCGGAAGATCCAGGAGATGGCGGAGGAAGACCGGCTCGTCGAGCTGGCCTCGGAGCTACAAAGCCGGATCGACCAGCTGTGGACCCTCCCCGACGAGTCCAGGTTGCTCGCCCATGCCGGTGAACTCGACGAGCTCATCGCTGCCCTGAACGAGACGCTCCCGGAATCCTCCCGCCTCCCCCGCCTGTCGCGGGAGGAAACCCTCCGCATCTGGCGGAACATGTTCCGGCTCCGAATCTCGCGCTGAGATGGCCGTCCTCGACGCCCGAAGCGTGCCATCCTGCCTTCGATGGTGACTACCAATTGCGACGTCGTGGTCATCGGCGCGGGCGCGGTGGGCGAGAACGCCGCCGCCGGAGCCGCCCGGGAAGGGCTCTCCGTGGTCGCCGTCGAAGCCGAGCTGGTCGGAGGGGAATGCTCCTACTGGGCCTGCATGCCCTCCAAGACCCTGCTGAACCCGGGCAAGCTGCTCGAGATGGTTCGCCGGGAACCGGGCATCGACTCTTCGAGGGTAGGTTTCGACATCCGAGAGGTTCTCGCCCGCCGCGACGGAGCGGCCGCCAACTGGGACGACGCCGGCCAGGTGAGCTGGCTCGAGAAAGAAGGTGTTGCTCTCCAGCGGGGATGGGCCCGCCTCGACGGCGAGCGGCGCGTCACCGTGGTCGACCCCGACGGCGAGCACCACGACTTCGAAGCCGAGATCGCTGTCGTCATAGCCTCTGGTAGCACACCTCGCTATCCCGACATCGAAGGCCTCGACGAAGTCGACACCTGGGACAGTCGCGACGCCACGAGTGCGGAATCCGTCCCCGACAGCCTGATCGTCATCGGGGGCGGCGTCGTGGGTGCGGAGATGGCCCAAGCCTGGAATTGGCTCGGCGCCTCGGTGACGCTGGTCCAGTCCTCCCCGCTGCTGCTTGCCACCGAGGAGCCATTCGTGGGTGAGGAACTGCGAGCCGCTCTCGAGCAGCAGGGAATCAGAGTGTTGACCGACGCCGACACCGAGAGTGTGGAAGAACGAGCAGACGGTTCGGTGCTCGCCCGGGTGCGTCTCTTCGGTGAGGAGGTCGTCGAACTGGAGGCGGACGAGGTGCTGATCGCCACCGGACGGCGGGCACGAACCACCGACCTCGGTCTCGAGACGATCGGCCTGGAGCCGGGAGAGTTCATCGAAGTCGACCGACACATGCAGGCAACGGCGGTCCCCGACGGATGGCTGTACGCAGTCGGTGACGTCAACGGGAAGGCCCTCTTCACTCACATGGGCAAGTACCAAGCGAGGATCGCCGCCGCCCACCTGACCGGCGCCTCCAGCGCCGCGGTCTCCGAGATCCCTGCCGTGCCGAGAGCCATCTTCACCTCCCCCGAGGTGGCGGCGGTCGGCTTGACCGAGGCCCAGGCCCGCGACGCCGGGATCGACGTGGCCACCGTGTCCCACGACATCGGGCGTCTGGCAGCGGCCACCACGCTCGGGGAGGGGTACTCGGGTACGTGCCAGCTGGTCATCGACCGTGCGCGCCAGGTCGTGGTGGGGGCTACCTTCGTCGGTCCTCGCACCTCTGAGTTGATCCATGCCGCCACCATCTCCATCGCCGGCGAGGTCCCTCTCGCCCGGCTTTGGCACGCGGTCCCCGCCTTTCCGACCCTGAGCGAGATCTGGCTTCGTCTTTTGGAGGCCTACCGTGATTCGGGTTGGGACCCGTACTCGACCTGACGCAGACCAAAGGAGAGCGAGGCGATGGCATCCTCCGAGCGACAACCGCTCCTGATCCTCGGCGACGACGGCTCGCCGCCAGCGGACAAAGCATGGCGGTGGGTCACCAGCCATGCATGGCCGGGCTGGCGAATCGAGGTGCTGACGGCCGACACCGAGACCCCACCCGAATGGGGATCACCTGCGAAGCCGGAGGAGTGGACGCCGACGTGGGCTCGGACCGAAGAGGTGCCCGGCGCCGCGGACGTGCGCTTCCTGAGGGTCGCGACAGACCCGCGCGCCATGCTGGCTGACCGCCCCGACGCGGATCTGATGGTTCTGGGGCTCCGCACCCACAGCTACCTGCAGGCCATGGTCACCGGCAGCACCACCGAATGGGTGCTGCATCACCCCATCACTCCCCTGGTGGTGGCGTCACATCCCGATCCCGTCCATCGGGTCGTGCTGTGTGCCGACGGATCGGATCACGCTCTGGCCGCCCTCGACGCCTTCGCGACCCTGCCGATGGCCCAAGATGCCCGGGTGGAGATCCTGGCGATCGAGGACGGACGGACCGACGCCCATGACGCGGCCCAAGTCGCCCAGACGCGTCTCGAGGGCAAGGTCGCCGAGGTAGCGACTCTCGTCCGGCCCGGCCAACCGACCACCGCCATCCTCGAACACCTGGAGGAGGGCCGACCCGACCTCGTCGTGATGGGCACCAGGGGTCTCACTGGCTGGCAACGGCTCCGACTGGGATCTACCGCCTCCGCCGTGGTCAGAGGTGCACCCTGCACCAGCCTTGTTGCCTCGACCGAGTCCATCTAGCATTCCATCGCGGAGGGGAGTAGCCCCCTTTCGGGTGATCGTCATCCTGGCGTCGGATCGAGCGGCGTCCGGTCCCCGAGCCGGTAGATCCGGCGGGCAAGACCTCCGGCACGGACCAGAAGCGTTCGGGCCGGGGTCAGCCCCCACCGGCCCGGGGAAGGACAAGACCAAGTGATGACGCTGCCCGGACTCGGTTCCCTCTATCTCATGGCCGCCGCCGAGCCAGGCGAGCACCGATTCGTCAGCTTCGACGTCCCTGCCTGGGTCTGGATCGCGTTCCTGGCCGGAGTGACCGTTCTGCTGGTGGGCGACCTCCTCCTGGTGCACCGGCGCCCGCACGCGATCCAGTTCAAGGAGGCCGCCATCGAGTCGTCGGTGTGGATCGCGCTCGGCCTGTCCTTCAGCCTCGTCATGCTCTTCTGGCAAGGGGGTGGAGCGGCGGGTGAGTACCTGGCCGGCTATCTGATCGAGAAGAGCCTCTCGGTCGACAACGTCTTCGTGTGGGCGGTGATCCTGAACTACTTCGCCGTCCCGGCCGAATACCAGTTTCGGGTCCTGTTCTGGGGTGTCTTCGGCGCTCTGGTCCTGCGAGCCGTCTTCATCTTCGCCGGCGTCGCGCTGATCGAGAGCTTCGATTGGATTCTCTATGTCTTCGGAGCCTTCCTGATCTTCACCGCCATCCGCATCGCCCGGCCCCACACCGAGGAGATACACCCGGAGGACAACCCGGTCCTCAAGATCTTCCGAAAGCTCATCCCCTCGACCACCGAATACGACGGTCAACGGCTCTTCACCCGCCGCACCGGGCGACTGCTGGCGACGCCTCTGTTCGCCGTCCTCGTCTTGATCGAGAGCACGGACGTCGTCTTCGCAGTCGATTCGATCCCCGCCATCCTGGCGGTGAGCCGGGAACCCTTCATCGTGTTCTCGTCGAATGCCTTCGCCATCCTGGGGCTACGGGCGCTGTATTTCCTCCTGGCAGGGATGGCGGGGCGGTTCCGCTACCTGAACCTCGGCCTCGGGGTGATCCTCGGTTTCGTGGGGATCAAGATGATCATCGCCGAGTGGTATCACATGCCCATATGGCTGAGTCTGACCGTAATTGGGATAGTCCTGACGGTGACTATCGTGGCTTCCATGCGGGCCGATTCCAGGGAGAGAACCGATGGGACCCGCAGCTGAGCCTTCCCGCCCCCGTTTTTGCATTATCTAGCGACGTGCTATCATATGCGAGCAGCGGGGAGCCGGTTTCCCACCACACCGGTAGAGCCCGAGAGTGTAAGGCGTACCCTCCTCCCCGATCTTCGGATCGGATCCTCTCCGCCTCTCTCCCGCTCTCGGGCCACCCCGCTGCCTTTTCCCCCCTCCGGCGAGATACCTCTGACGTGATCCTGGAGTCCGACGTCCTGGAGTCTCAGTGACCGCCCGGGATCGATCCTCTCGCCTGGTGGTGGCCGCCAACCGGCTCCCTGTTCGCTGGAACGACGACGAGGAACGCTGGGAGCAGAGCCCCGGTGGCTTGGTATCCGCCCTCACTCCGATCATCCAAGAGCGCGGCGGGGTCTGGATCGGTTGGACGGGCGCCTCCGATGGGGCAAACGAGCGCTTCACCGTGGAAGGAATCGACAATCTCCCGGTGCCGTTGACCGAAGACGAGATCGACGACCACTACTACGGGTTCTGCAACGCCACCATCTGGCCGCTCTACCACGACGCCATCCGCACTCCGGAGTTCCATCGGCACTGGTGGCGCGCCCACATGGAAGTCAATCAGCGCTTCGCCGACGCCGCCGCCTCGGTCGTGGAGGAGGGCGACGTGATCTGGATCCACGACTACCAGCTCCAGCTCGTCCCGGCGATGCTGCGCGAACGCTTTCGGGACCACAAGATCGGGTTCTTCCTCCACATCCCCTTCCCGCCACCGGAGATCTTCGAGCGCCTCCCCTGGCGGCGCCAGATCCTCGAAGGTCTCCTCGGTGCGGACTACCTGGGCTTCCAGACTCGCCGCGGTGCCCTCAACTTCGCAGCCGCCGCCCGCGAGTTCGCCGACGCCCGGGGTCCGGCCGGTTCCCTGCGTTACGAGGACCGCGAGATCCGGGCGGAACCCGTTCCCATCGCCATCGACACCGCCCACTATGCGGCAGCTGCCTCCGACCCCGAGATCCAACAGCTCGGCGCCGAGCTGCGCCGCGACCTGGGGGACCCCCGAGTCCTCATCCTGGGAGTCGACCGCCTCGACTACACCAAGGGCATCGACCTCCGTCTGCGGGTCCTGGAAACCCTGTTCGAGACCCGACCCGACCTCATCGGGCAAGTGTCGTTGGTCCAGATCTCGGTGCCGAGCCGGGAGGACGTCGACGAATACCAGGAGATCCGCCGCCAGGTGGAGGAACTGGTCGGCCGCGTCAACGGTCGCTTCGGCGAAGCGGGTTGGATGCCGGTCCACTATGTGTACCGCTCGGTACCCTTCGAGGAGCTGATCGGTGCCTACGTCAACGCCGACGTGATGCTGGTGACACCCCTGCGCGACGGAATGAACCTAGTGGCGAAGGAATACATCGCCACCCGAGTCGACGACACGGGGGTGCTGGTGCTGAGCGAGTTCGCCGGAGCGGCCGAGCAACTCGACGAGGCGCTGATCGTCAACCCCTACGACTTGGACGCTCTCGCATCCACCATCGCCCACGCAGTGGAGATGGACCCGGAGGAACAACGACGACGCATGCGCCGCCTCCGTCGCAAGGTGACCCGCTGGGACGTACACAAGTGGGCGCGGCACAATCTCGAGTCGATCGCGGCTGCCCCACGAAGGAGCTGACATGTGCGGACGGTTCGCCATGACCGGCGACATCGACTTCTACCGGGGCTACTACGGCATCGACGAGCTGGCGACCGAGTCGCTCGATCAGAGCTGGAATGTGGCCCCCACCGACGAGACCTATGTGATCGCAGAGCACGAGGAGCGACGCAAACTGGGCAGGATGGGCTGGGGGCTGATCCCCCACTGGTCGAAGACTCCCAAGTCGATCCAGATCAATGCCCGCCTCGAGACCGTCGCCACCAAACCCGCTTTCAAACGAGCTTTGTCACTTCATCGCTGCCTGATCCCCGCCGACGGGTTCTACGAGTGGGAGCCGAAGGAACAGGGCCGAACCCCGCACTGGATCTTCCGGGCAGACGGGCATCCGATGACCTTCGCCGGGATCTGGGGCGCTTGGAAGGATCCCGAGACCGGCGAGTGGACCCGTCGCTTCGCCATCGTCACCACCAAGGCCGAAGGGATCATCAGCGAGATCCACGACCGCATGCCCGTGGCCCTGCCCGAGGACCTCTGGGAACCGTGGCTCGACCGGGACTTGACCGACCCCGAGGCACTGGTCGGGATGGTGCGGACGATCGACCCCGACCTGTTCATGGAGTACGCCGTCTCACCTCGGGTCAACAGTGTCAAGAACAACGGTCCGGATCTGGTGGAGCCGGCGTGACCGCCTGCTTGCCCTAGCCTTTCGAGTACATGGCTCGTCTACTCCTCATCCGTCACGCCCCCACGTCCGAAACGGGAAAGAAGCTAACCGGCCGCCTGGCTGGCGTGTCGCTAGGAGAGACAGGCCGGGAGGCAGCCCGAGCGACAGCCGGGCGTCTGGCGGACCTCCCTCTCGCGGCCGTCTACGCCTCGCCGCTGGAGCGGACCTGGGAGACTGCCGAGATCGTGGCCGAGCCCCATGGCTTGTCGCCGATACTCGAGGAAGGCGTCATCGAGGTCGACTACGGACGTTGGTCGGGTCGCACCCTCGCCTCCCTCGCTAAGCTCAAGGCGTGGCGCACGGTCCAAGTCACTCCGTCACGGATGACCTTCCCCGACGGTGAGAACCTGGCCGATGCCCAACGCAGGGCGGTGGCGACCTGCGAGCGACTGGCAGACCGCCACCGCAAGCAGACGATCGCCGTGGTGAGCCACTCCGACATCATCAAGGCGATCCTCTCCCACTACCTGGGTCAGCCATTCGACCTGTTCCAACGCATCGTCATCTCGCCCACGTCCGTTAGCGTCGTGGACGTGCCCCAAGACGGTGTGCCGATGGTGCTGGCGATGAACGCCAACGGAGGGACGGGAAGCTGGCGATGAGGGACCTGGGACCGGCCGAGCATTTCGTGGCCTCCGCCCTGGGAGAACCGGGACGGCGACATTTCTACATCCAGGTGACGGCGGCCGGTGAAACCGTCTGGCTACATGCGGAGAAGCAGCAGGTAGCCGCCCTCGGCTCCCAGTGCCTGGCTCTGCTCCAAACCGCCGCCATCGAACCCGATCTCGAGGCGGTGGCCCTGGTGAAGAACGATCTCTATCTACGAGAACCGGAAGAGGAACTGTTCGCGGTAGGCGCCATCCAGCTGTCCGTCCTGGAATCGGAACTCATCGCCATCGTGATCACCGGCCCCGAAGGAACCGATGAGAACGCCATCCGTTTCCTGGTCGCGCCCGAGCAAGTCCAGGCAATGGCGGAGCTGGCCCTCGAGGTGGTGGCCGCCGGCCGGCCGATGTGCCCCCACTGCCATCTGCCCGAAGATCCCGAGGGTCACCGCTGCCCGGCCACCAACGGTCACTTTCCCGCTTGATTCTCAGATCCGCCGCCACCGGAGACGGTTGACGATCATCTCTCCACTCCTCCCCTTCTCCGGAGGAGTGGAGAGAACCAGATCCTCTCCTTCCCAAGCTACGTGCCGCTCCTGGTCGGTGCCCACCCAGTTGGGCATCAGCGACACGTCCACCCGATGCACCACCGAACCCTGCTCCTCTCGGTAGCGGCCCGCGTAGTTGATGTACCCAGCGGCAGCCGCGGCCCGTTCGCTGGCCGTCGCTCCCGCCAGGGTGGGAGTGCTCAGCGCCCGTCGATTCGTGCGCATCAACGTGGCCCACATGTATCCGTCCTCTGTGTAGGTGAGGCGACCCACTACCTGACCTCCGAAGGGACGCTGCGTCCTCTCCCCGACCTTCGCCGTCCACTCCATCAGTTCCCAGGTACCGACCAGTTTCGACATCCGGGCAGGCTACCCCCCGACCGCTCCGACACCGATTGCACGATTCGCCGGACGGGGGATGATGATTCGGTGACCGTGCCGAGAGCTAGCCTTTTCCGATGACCCCCACCGTCGAACTCATCGACGTGGACGGGCTTCTGCCGGGTGCCAGCAACGCCACCCTGCTGGCTCGGGACGCCACCGGCCGTCCCTGGGTGTACAAGCCGGCTCGAGGCGAGCAACCCTTGTGGGACTTCCCGTACGGGACGCTTCCCCACCGCGAGGTCGCTGCCTACCGGCTCTCCGAGGCGCTCGGGTTGGGCGTCGTACCCGAGACGATGCTGGCAGACGGACCCTTCGGCCTCGGCTCGGCTCAGAGATTCCTCGCCGAGGACTTCGACTGGGATCCGCGGCCGTCGATCCAGGCTGCAGACCCGTCTCTGTGGCCGATTGCGGTCCTCGACCTGGTGGCCAACAACGCCGACCGCAAGATCGGTCATCTCCTGCGTGAGCCCGGCTCGTCGGTCATCTGGGCCATCGACAACGGCCTCACCTTCCACGTCGACGACAAGCTGCGCACGGTCTTGTGGTCGTTCGCCGGCTCGCCCCTGCCTGCAGACATGGTCGAACGTCTCGACGCCGACCAGGTCAGAACGGCGATCTCGGACCTGCTGTCGCCGGCCGAGACGGCCTCCACCGTCGAACGGGTCCGACGCATACTCTCGGACCCGGTCCACCCGCTCCCGCCCCGGGACCGACCTCCACTCCCCTGGCCATTGTGGTGAGTACCGACAAACCGACCGGCATCCGGTTACGCTCTATTTCGATAGTCGATATCCGCCCTGGGGCGGAAGAACGGAGGGGTAATGGAGATACTGTGGACGATCTTGGTGGGTCTGATCGTCGGGGCGATCGGTCGTTTGCTCGTCCCGGGCCGGGATCCGATGGGTTGGATCGCCACGATCCTGTTGGGCATAGGTGGTGCGATCATCGGCAGTCTCATCGGCAGCCTGATCGCCGGAGAAGGTCTGAGCATCGACCTGAGGAACTCTGGATTCTGGGGATGGATTCTGTCGATCCTCGGCGCCATCATCCTGGTCCTGATCTACAGGCAGGTGCGGGAAAGGGCCTGACCGGCCGCATCCCGCCAGACCGGGCCCGGACCTGTTGCGGTCCGGGCCCTCGTCGCTGGCGATGACCCGCCGACGTCTGCTGCTCGTGGCACTGGCGGCTGTCACGGTCGGTGCCTGCACTCTCTCTTCGGTAGGCCCTCGCACCGCCCATCCTGTCCCCTCCACGACACCCTTCCCGTCCGTCGCGACGTCACCGACGACAGTTCCCACCACCTCGCCGGCGTCGACGGTCCCGACTCCGGTTCGACCCCCGGACGCGCTCGTGGCCCCATGCGAGCCGCCGGGAGGCACCACGGCCATCGGAGCAGACGCCATCGAATCCTCCCGCCAACTGGTCGAGTCGCTCGTCTGTTCCGCCAGCGACGTCGTCGTCACCGAACCCGACACCGCCCAGGACGCGGTCCACGTCGCCGCGGGTTTGGGAGCCCCGCTCGTGTTCGCGACCCCTGACCAGCCCTACGACCCGACCCAGCTCGGAGCGTCCCGGGTGTGGACCCCCGCCGAGGAGTTGGTCGTCGGAGGCCGGCATTCGATCCTGCCTCTCCCCGACGTGGGTGCCGTGCCTCCATTGCGGGCCCAGGAGGCACTCATGGAGGTCGACAACGACACCATCCGAGAGTCCCAACGGGGCGCCGATCCAGCTTCCACGCTGATGGTGCTTTCCTCCGACGTGCCGGCACTCGGCGCACCGGCGGGAATCGTCGCCGACCTCACCGGAGCCACGACGGTCTGGTCCCCACCCGGTGACCTGCGTCGGCGCCGCATGATCGCCCCTCTGGCGAAGGCCGCCGACTCCCGGCTGCTGGTCGGAGGGTTCAACGAAGCGTCGACCTGGCAGATGGACGTCCTGGCAAAGGGCGTGGAACTGCCGGGCGGTGGCCAGGTCTTGTTTCCGGGCCGACGCATGGTCGCCCTCTACGGGCATCCTCATACCCCCGGGCTGGGAGCACTGGGCGAGCAGCCGGTCGAAGAGGCAATCGATCGGGTACGGGGTCTCGCCGAGGAGTACGCCACCGAAGACGCCTCCGTTCTCCCCGTATTCGAGATCATCGCCACCACCGCCTCCGCCTCGGCCGGCGCCGACGGCGATTATTCGGCCGAGCTGGCGGTGGAGGAGATCCGCCCATGGGTCGACGCCGCCGCGGAGGCAGGCATCTATGTAGTCCTCGATCTGCAGCCGGGACGGACCGACTTCCTGACTCAGGCCCGCCGTTACGAGGAACTGCTCCGCCTCCCCCACGTCGGCCTGGCCCTGGATCCAGAATGGCGACTCGGCCCCAACCAGAAGCACCTGAACCAGATCGGCACGGTGACCGCCGACGAAGTCAACCAAGTCGTGGACTGGCTAGCGAGCATCGTGCGGGAAGACCACCTGCCCCAGAAGCTCCTCGTGCTCCACCAGTTCCGCCTGTCGATGATCCAGGACCGCCACGAGATCCGGACTCCCTCGGAGCTCGCAGTCGTGGTGCACATGGACGGCCAGGGTCCTCTCGCCACCAAATACGAGACGTGGCAAGCGGTTTTGGCAGCCGGTGGCGAGGGATGGCAGTGGGGGTGGAAGAACTTCTACGACGAGGACTCGCCGATGGCAACACCGGCACAGGTATTGGATCTCGAGCCGACGCCGGTCTTCATCAGTTACCAATGAGTCAGAGGCGTCTCCGACGGAGACGCCTCGACTGATACGGGTAGTAGCCGACCCCGCCCGTCGGGTCCCAGGTCCGAGCCGCCCGATAGTCAGGTGTCCACACCACCCGCCGAGCACCCCGACTCGCTCTCACGATCCAACCCACGACCACTCCGAATACGAATCCGCCGACATGGGCCGCCCAGGCGACACCACTGTCGGGAGCAGTGAAGAACTGCGAGACGAACCAGAAGATCAAGAGCCATTTGGCCCGTATGTCCACCAGGGTGATGAAGAAGAAGAACACCGCCGTCCGCACCGGGGCGTCGGGAAACCACACCAGATAGGCACCCATCACGGCCGCGATGGCGCCGGACGCGCCCACCACCGGAACGGTGGAGTCGAGGTTCAACAGGATGTGGGCCGCTGAAGCCACCAAACCGACGATCAGGTAGAAGAGCAGGTACCGGAAATGGCCGAGATGGTCCTCGATGTTGTTCCCGAAGATCCACAGGAACAGCAAATTGCCTCCCAGGTGGGCCAGCCCTCCGTGGAGGAACATCGACGTGAGGAGTGTGAACCACACCGACTTCTCGGGGAATGCCACAGGACTGCTGGGGGAGCCGACACCGCATGCGTTGACCTGGCCACGATTGAAAGTCGCCTCGATCTCGTCGACCGTGAGGGGCGATCCACGGACGATCTCACACGGGATGGCGGCGTTCTCGAGAGTGAAAACGATCGACTCCTCCACCGGGCGGTCGGTGAAGAAAGGCTGCCAGGTGAAGAACAGCCACAGACAGACGCCGATGATGAGAACGGTGACGATCGGCGTCCGGCGGGTGGGATTCTCGTCTTTGAGTGGCAGCACGGTTCGCTGAGCCTACGGCAGACCGGGATGTTGCGCCGACACTCTAGAGTGCGCCAGGCAAACCACTCGGAGGTTCACTTGACCAAGTTCGCCTACTTCTGCGGCCACGAGCAGTACCAGCCCGAGGAACTGGTTCGTCACGCCGTCCTAGCCGAGGAAGCCGGCTTCGACATGGTGGTGGTGTCGGAGCATTTCCATCCTTGGGTAGACGACCAGTCCGCGGCGGGCTTTGCCTTCGCCACGATCGCCGCCATGGCCCAAGCCACCGAGCGCATCGAATTCACCACCGGCGTCACCACTCCCCTTTTCCGGTTCCATCCCGGCATCGTCGCCCAGGCGGCTGCGACTCTCGACCGGCTGTCGAACGGACGCTTCCGACTGGGAGTGGGGACCGGCGAGAACATAAACGAAGGTCCCCTCGGCTACGAGTTCCCTGCCTACAAGGAGCGCAACGCCCGCATGACCGAGGCGCTCGAGATCATGCGGAGGCTCCTCGACGGCGAGAAGCTGACCTACGACGGCGAGTACTACCGAACCGACCGAGCCAAGCTCTACTCCCCGCCCATCCAGGGGCATCTGCCGATCTACCTCGCGGCGGGAGGCCCCAAGTCCGCCACCCTGGCGGGCGAAAAGGCCGACGGCGTCATCACCTCCGTCAAGGATCCCCAGGACACCCTGGAGAAGGTCGTAAAGCCCCTCCAGGAGGCAGCCCAGGCGGCCGGACATCCGACGCCGACGGTCGTGGCCACCCGCTGGTCGATCTGGGCGGAGACCGAGAACGAGGCGTGGCAGGCCCTCACCTCGTGGCGCGGGCTCCGTGCCCCCGGCCGCTTGGAGGCCGTCGATCCCCAGACTCTTCGCGAGCGGGCCGACGAACTTCCCCGCGACGAGGTCCTCGGCCGCTATTCGCTGGTAAAGGATCCCCAAGAGGTGGTCGACGTGTACCGGCCCCTGATCGCCGATCTCGGAGCCGACGTCGTCACCTTCCAGATGGCCTCCCTCGACCAAGAGAACCTGATCACCACCCTCGGACAGCAGGTCCTGCCGGCGCTCCAGGAATGATCAGCCGGCTCGGGTGACCCGCTCCAGCAGTGCCAGGAGGGACTGGTGGGTGGCGGGGTCGAGCTCGGGATCCTTGGAAGCGAGCAGAAGTGAGGGCGCCGAGCGGTTCAGCAGCGCCACGACCTGGGCTGCGTTGGGGTTGGCCGAATTCAGGAGTGCCTCCACTCTCGGAGTGAGGCGCTCGGCGATGACGTGGCCGAAGGTCGCCATGAGATCGACCTGCCATCCCTCCTCCATCCGCAGGTAGAAGGTTCGATGCTGGCCATCCGGATAGGCGACGTCGGCGGTCACGAAGTGGTGCTCACCCTCGGTCACCTCGTCCCCGAGCTCGACCGAGGCTTCGCTGAGCGACAGCTCGGGGTCCAGGGACTGGGCGAAGCCTGACCAGAAGTTGGCTGCCACGCCCTCGGGGTCCTCGCCGAGGGCTTCGATGACCTCCTTGGGATCCGCGCCCTCTGCCAGGGCGAGGAGGCCGGCTTGCTCGCTGTCGGTCAGGCGGGCGGCGTCTTCGAAACGGCCTTCCTCGACCGCACGCAGCAGCTCACCCACCACCTCCGCCGGCGGGAGATCGGCGGGCACGGTGGTCTCGGGAGTCGCCGCTGGGCCGTTGCAGGCGACCAGAACCGACGACAGCAAGACGAAAGAGACGACACGGAAGCGCATCGGACCGGACCAAGTTAGCCGCCCAGGCTCAGCAAGAGGGAGGTGGCGCCTGCGGCGTGAAGTCCGTCAACCGGCCCGTCTGCTTGAGTTCGGCGCGGGCGGACCGGTCGGTGAGCCCGGACACGAAATAGAGCCTGACCAGATACAGCAGGCCGATCGTCTCGAGCACCCAGCGCCAGACATCTGAAGTCGCCCGGTCCCACGCCGTCGGCCAGAACGACCCGACCCCGGTCTCGATCACGTCCCATCCGAAAACCGGCCAGAAGAAGACCTCGGCATCCAGCCACATCTGGTCGATCAGCAGATGGAGCAGCCAGGCCACGACGAGCGCCATCCAAGCTCGGCGACGACGCCCGCGGCGCGTGGTCAACAGCACCACCACGGCGACGATTGTCGGAACGATGAGGCTGTGGGCGTACAGCTCGCCGGTCGCCGTCCCGACGAAAGTGGCGATGGTCAGGTCGATCAGATCGGGAAGCACCACCCCGGCCGCCAGGAAGCGCATGTCCACTTTGGGATCGCGGAAGATCCAGCGGAAGAGGAATGTGATGGCGGCGAGATGCCAGAGGAGCACCGTCAGGGAACGAGGATGCGCCGACAGTGCACGCACCGCGGCGGATCACTCTGTTTCACCTCGGCGACCTCAGCCGGAGACAGCCGCATGTGGCAGCCGCCGCAGGTGTCGTCATCCAGGCGCCCTACCGCCACCCCCTCTTTGGTGGTGCGCAGCTTCTCGTAGAGCTCGACCAGGTCCTCGGGCACCGGAGCGATCGCCTCGCGCTTGCGTTCTTCCTTGCGGGCGATCTCAGCGTCGAGCTTCCGCCACTCCGCCGTGATGATCGACTCCAGCTCCTGCTTCTCGCCGGCGAGCACCTCCAACTCCGCCTCCAGCTTGGACAGCTCGTCACGGGCTGGATCCAGATCGTCCAGGAGGCCCAACACCCGCTCCTCCGAAGCGCTCTTCTGACCCTGGAGGGACTGCACCTCGAGCCGCATGTGCTCCGTTTCCCGAGCAGACATCCCGCCGGCGAACAGCCGCATCTCCGTCTCCTGCAGCTTGGTCTCGAGCAGCTCCAACTCGCCTTCCGCCTTGTCGGCGTCGAGCTCCAACTGTCGAACCGCTTCCCGACGTTGGGCGATCTCCGCCTCCAAGGCGTCGATCCGCTCCTGGGTGAGCCGGTACCGCTCCAACTCGGGCAGGCTGGAACGCCGGTGCAGCAGCCGATCGATCTCGAGGTCGAGTTCCTGGACGTCCAAGAGATCGGCGAGGGCGGGAATCTCCATGCGGTCCCCCAGGCTAGTTGCCTCTACCCCGGTCGGGACCAGGGGCCGGTGCCGTCCCCGGTCAGGTCCACCACCTCGACCCCGAGGCCGGCCACCAACTCGACCAATGCCGCCATCCCGGGAAGCTCAGTGGCAGCAT
Source organism: Acidimicrobiia bacterium (assembly GCA_035304485.1). Classification (GTDB taxonomy): domain Bacteria; phylum Actinomycetota; class Acidimicrobiia; order Spongiisociales; family ZC4RG35; genus ZC4RG17. The sequence goes on from DATGPZ010000002.1 coordinate 20,903, forward strand.
GCCCCGGATCCACGATCGCCAGACCCGAGTCGATGGCGGCCACGGCTCGGTGGTGATCGACATCGCCGGTGACCATCGCCTCAGCCCCGGCCCGGCGCGCCGCGCCGACGAACGAACTTCCGGACCCAGGCACCACAGCCACGCGGCCGGGACGAACAGCGGGATCGCCCGCGAACCGCAGCCCTATGTCACCCAGAGTCTCGGCAGCCCTGTCGACGAGATCACCCAGGCTGCCGGACCAGGTTCCGACCCGGCCGATGAGCGCTTGGTTCGATCGCACGTCGTAGACGTCGAAAGCCGGCTCTTCGTAGGGATGGGCTTTCACCAGCGCCGCCACCACCGCTTCTTCAGCCGAACGGGGAGCGATCATCTCCACCCGCATCTCCGGCTCCAAGTTGAAGGCACCTTTCTCCCCCACCACCGGCTCGGCGCCTTCTCCGGCGGCGAACGAACCCCACCCGGAGTTGCGGTAACTGCAGGAGTCGTAGTTGCCGATCCGTCCCGCCCCGGCGGCGCTCATGGCGGCGACCACGTCGTCAGTCACGTCCTCAGGCACGAAGGTCACGATCTTCACCTGATCCGCCCCCTGGACAGGGCCGAAACCCGTCACTTCCTCCAGGCCCAAGGCGGCAGCCAGGGAGTCGGCCGTACCTCCCGGAGCCGCGTCGAAGTCGGTGTGGGTGACCGCCAGCCCTACCCCCGCCGAGATCAGCCGGAAGGCCCGACCGGCGGGCGAGCGGCCTCGTACCAGGCGATCGACGGGGCGGAACAGCAGCGGGTGATAGGACACGAGCAGATCGGGCTGCACCTCCTCGACCGCCTCCACGACGTCATCGCCCACCTCATGGCAGACCGCCACCGTCTCGACCGCATTCTCGGGATCGCCGAACTGGAGGCCCACCGGATCCCATGCTGCGGCTCGGTCCGGGCGGGTCCGTTGCGCCAGCGAGGCGAGAAACGATGCGACGGTGGCCATGTCGGGGATGGTAGGTCGGACCCGCTCTAGCGAGGTGCTCAACTGGCGATCTGTCGTAGTCTGGCGCACGGTGGACGACAACGGATCGAAGGTCGATCTCGATCGGGATGAACCAGAGGGAGACCCGCCCATCCCCAGGCGCTGGCTGATCGGAGCGGGGTCGGTCGTGGCCGTCGTCGTCGTCTTCCTGACCGGTGGAGCAGGCCCTACATCGCCGACCTCGACGACATCCACCATCTTCACCCGACCGACCGTCTCGGTGACGACCATCCCGTCTCCCACCACCACGACGACCACCACGATCCCTCCGCCACCGCTCGCCGATCCGATGCTGGAATGGAGCCCTCCCCAGGGTCTCGACGACGCCGTCGAGATCAGTGGCATCACGGAATGGCGAAATGCCTACTGGATCGTCGGCAGCACCGACGAGAGTGCTGCCCTCTGGCGAAGCGAGGATGGTCGGAGCTGGGAGATGGCGGCGATGGTCCCGATCGCGCCGACCCAAATCCTGGTCGATGTCGTCGTCTGGGACGACCAGCTGGTGATCGCCACGTCGCCCAGCACTTGGATACCCGCCGGCGCTGGGTTTCTACTGGCCTACGACGGAGAAGAATGGTCCGAGCATCGCGTCGAGTCCGGCGATGCCGCCCGACCCGACGTCAGTCCCGAAGACCTGATAGTCATGGGTGACCGCCTGGTGGTACGTGGAGTGGCTTGGCCCGAGACCCCCGACGTCCTGCCGTATCTGGACCCGCTCCTCCAGGATCTCGTCGCCTCGGGGGACGCCGTGGCTTACCAGTCGCACGAAGGCATCCACGTCATATTGCTCCCTCTGGGCATCGAGATCGCCCGGATCTCGAACCAAGAAACCGAATTGCCGCCACCGAGCGAGATTCCGCCGGAACCATTGGCGTGGGCCGGAACCGATCTGGATGAACTGCAGATCGAGAGCTCGATTCCCCGCTCCGTCGCTCCCCTCTCGGACGGAAGGCTGGTGGGAGTTCCCAACGTCGGCCTGGCGATTTCGGAGGACGGGGAGACCTGGGAGGAAACCGGTGACCATCTCGGCCAGATCGAGAGCCTGGCGCCCTGGCGAGGAGGGGTGATCGTCACGACGGCAGGCGCAGCCCCGGTCTATTGGATTCCTGGAGGTGAGCCGTCGGCTCTCCTGCCGCCTGGCCTGTGGGAGCAGGTGAGCTTCTCACCGCCCCCTCTGACCGGATCTTGGGGTATCGCCCTGGCGCTGTTTCGCACGCCGGAGCAGCCCTTGGGCGCCTCGAGTCCCGATGCCGTGATTCCGGTGAAAGGAGGCGAACTGCACGTGAGCTGGGGGAACCTCCGGCTGGTGCGAGATGGGACCCCGGTCTGGACGGAAGAGATCTGGGAAATACCGGTCGAGATCGTCTCCGAGGGAGAGCTCCTCCTCGGAGCGACCCCCGATCAGATCGAGGTGGGGATCGAAGAACTCGAGGCAGCGGCCAACTCGCTCGACGTGTTTCCGATGCAGGTCGATGTTCTCCATTCACCCCACGGGGGTATCTGGAGTTCCACTCCGTGGACGGACATCATCGGATCGGAGACGGCCGGCAACGCGCGGCTATTCGCCGTCGACGATTTCTTGCTGGCGGTCGATTCTCTGGCGAGTTTCGGTGGTACTGGACGAGTGGATTCCGTGAGGATCGGAACCCTGAAGGAGTCAGGCTGATCAGGGTGGTGGGTCGCGGCTGTCGGTGGGGGTGGCGAATCGGATTGTGCCGTGTTGGTCTTGTTCGATTCGGTATCCGCGGCGGTGGACGACGATGTGGTGGTGGTACCAGCACAGGGTGATGAGGTTGTCGGGGTGGTGGTTTCCGCCGTGGCTGTGGGGGACTATGTGGTGGGGTTGGAGGCGGTGGCGGGAGGTGCAGCCGGGTGCCCGACAGGCCCCGTCCCTCCAAGCGACATAGTCTCTGACTGCTGGGGGGATGGTGCGGGTCCGGGTCGAAGTCACGACCGGTTTCCCTTCTGACAGGCCCACTAGTTGGACTGACCCTTCACACCACAGTTCTTCTAGGGCGTCGGGTCCGACCCGGGGTCCGAACTCGACCTCACCGCCCGCCTCCCCGCCCGTTCCTTGGGCGGCATCCAGATCCAGAAACGCCGTCACCGACACGGGCGCCGCTGGTTCGTCACCAGTGCAGAGTTGCTCCAGGGCGAGGGCTTGGCGGTGGTGGAGGGGTCCGGCGTCTCGGGGTAGCTGGTCGGCTTTGTCTCGGAGGGTCTTGGAGATGACCCGGCCGGCCAGACCACCGACCCCGCCCCGGATCCGCCACCACCCCTCATCCAACGACGGCTGGATAGAGAGGAACGACTCGTCGTGGTTGCGACGCTCCCGGCGGCGGGTCACACGACGGTGACGGGCCACGTGACGTTCCACCCCGGCCAGGTCATACCCCGACAGTCGGTGGATCCAGTCCTGTTCGG
>DATGPZ010000003.1:0-4411 GCA_035304485.1 Acidimicrobiia bacterium
GCGGAGGAACGCAACATCGGCGTCGTCTTCCAGGACTACCTCCTCTTCCCTCATCTCTCGGTGCTCGAGAACGTCGCCTTCGGCTTACGTGCCCGCAGCCTTTCCCGGCATGAGGCGCGCGACCGTGCCCGACGGTGGCTCGCCCATCTCGGGCTGGGTGGATTGGAGGGACGCAAACCGGGTGATCTCTCGGGTGGACAGGCGCAGAGGGTCGCCCTGGCCCGCGCCTTGGTCGGCGAGCCCGACCTGCTGCTCCTCGACGAGCCGCTGTCGGCTCTCGACGTCACGACCAGGACGGAGCTGAGACATACCCTGGCGGAGCACCTGGCGAACTTCGCCGGTCCCCGGCTGTTGATCACCCACGACCCCACCGAGGCCTTCCTCCTCGCCGACGAGATCCACGTCCTCGAGGGTGGTGTCGTCACCCAGCACGGGACCGCCGACGACATCCGGCTTCGCCCCCGGACGAGCTACGCCGCCGATCTGGCCGGATCAAACCTGATCCGAGGGCGGGCAGAAGGGGGAGTCGTGGACGCCGGCTCCCACCGCCTCTACATCGCAGATGAAGACTCCGTCGGCGACGTTCTCCTCACCCTCCATCCCACCTCGATTTCGGTGCACAAGACCCGGCCGGAAGGGAGTCCTCGAAACAGTTGGGCGACCACCGTCGAACGGGTCGAACGGCTCGGGACCCGGGTACGTCTCAGGACCGGACCACCGCTCACCCTGACCGTGGAACTGACCGAATCCGCCCGGGCCGAGATGGCTCTGGAGGTAGGTTCCCGGGTGTGGGTGTCGGTCAAAGCCACCGAGATCGGCGTCCAGGCAGATAGGCCCTGACCTCCAGACGTCAGGGGGCCGGTGTCAGCCCACCCAGGCGGCCCACTCTTCGCCCGGATCGATCTCCAGGGCTTTCAGGTAGGCGCTGAGCTTTCCGTAGAAGATGTAGACCGCTTCCCGATAGATCTCGTGCTGGGTGAACGGTGAGGCGATGAATCCGTGGCCTCGATCGATCCGCTCTTCGTGGAGTTCCTCTTCCGAGAAGCGGCTGAGTGCGTGGTCCATCGCTTCGTCGTGGTCGGCGACCAGGATCGCAGGTCACTGACTGTGAGCCTGTCGGGTGGGGGGAGCCGGCGGTGGTTCCAGTCGAGTTCCAAGGTCTCGAACGAATGCGTGTAGACGCCCTGCACCTCGCCCATCTCGAGAAGCAACCCGCCCAGCGTCGGGTTCCAACCGGGTAGGTCGAATTCGAGGTCGGCGTCGGAGACCAGAGTCAGGACGAGGTCCCGCATCCTGTGGTGAGGGCGGATCTCCTCGGCGAACAACGCGTTCACGAGAGTTCCTTTCTGGGCCTGCTACCGGGCCCGACGGTCAGCTCGACGATTCGGCGGCGGTCTTCATGCCTTCGGCTTCGAGCGCCATGTACCGGTTGACGAGACCTTTCATGAACAAGCCCATTATCGGGATCAGCAGCCCCCGCATGTCCATGGTGAGAGTCAGCCGGGAACGGCCCGGCCCCAGGGCCTCGACCCGGTGTCCGGCGACACTGGTGGCTCCGCCCGACTTCTGTCGCCACTCGAAATAGGACGGGGGTTCCCAGACGGTGACGTCCCACTCGCCCTCTGGCAGCTTGGGTTGCTTGAGCCGGAAGCGGCTGCCCTGGGTCACGGGTCCTGGCGTGAGCGCTTCGACGGTGTCGACGGTTTCGATCCTCCGAGGCCAAGCTTCGAGATCGCTCAATACCTCCCACACCCGCTGCTGGTCGGCGTCGATCTCGATGGACTTCTCGAAACGCATGGGTCCTCCGCCGTTTGGGTTCGACTCCGGCGAGCTGTCACTTTGAGTGGACACGGATAGTAAGCGAGTCGAAGCTGACGGTAACCACATCTTTGTTCCGGTGTCACCCGGTCGGGGCATCGGTGGCGTCTAAATCCTGACATGACCGACGAGGAGATATACCGCAAGCACGCCGACGACCTGGTGCGTTTCGCCACCGGGCTCGTGGGGCCGTTCGACGCGCCGGACGTCGTGACGGATGCGTGCTTGCGCAGCTTCTCCTCGCCGAATTGGCCTTCGGTGACGAATCCGCGGGCGTATCTGTATCGGGCCGTGCTCAACCAGGCCCGCTCGCACCACCGCTCGACCTTGCGTCGGCGAGTACGGGAGATGCGGACTGCTGCCCGGGAAGAGACCTGGTCACCCGAGATCGACGTGGACGTGCTCGCCGCGGTCGACCGTCTCAGCGTTCAGCAGCGGGCGGTGGTGGTCCTCACCTACTGGGAGGACCTGCGGGCCTCGGAGGTGGGAGCCCGGCTCGGGATCTCAGAAGGGTCGGTCAAGCGTCATCTAAACCGGGCCAGATCGAGACTCAGGGAGTACCTCGATGCGTGACCGAGACACCAACCGAATGCGTGAGCTGACCTATCGACTGATGCGCATGGCCCCGCCTGCGCCACCATTCCCGGAGGAACCCATGACAGAGCTCAAACCCACCCCGCCCCCTCGTCGTCGTCCGGCCGCCATCTGGGCCGCAGTCGCCGCCGTCGCCGTGCTGGTAGCGATCGGAATACCGGCGTTCTTGATGCAGAACGACGGGTCGGTGGTCACTACCCCTTCGACACCTGCCTCGACGCCACCCACTTCGCCGGGCAGTGTGACCACCCCGTCCACAGCCCCGCCCAGCACGTCACCCGTGTCGGACTCCGTGCCGTCCACGACGATGGAGACGCCGACGACGGCGGTCGAAACGACCGTTCCGGGGACTACGGCGCCCGGCTTGGTCGACCTCTCCGGGCTCGAGTGGGTACGGACCGACTTCGCCCAACAGGCGATCATCGGCTCCGATGGCCGGCGAGTCATCGACCATGCCGTGCCAGCGGTGAACTTCAAGTACGTCGCCTGGGACGGCGCCCAGGGCCTCGTCCTGTTGAACGAGACCGGTGACCTCCGGTGGGTGCGCCCGGATTCCGAGGTGGATGTCCCCGTCGATGTTCTCGGCGGCGAGGTGGGAACGATCCATGACGTCGTCGTAGTCGACGGTCGCCGGGTGGCCGCACTCGGATCCTGGGCCGGAGAGATCGCCTGGGTCGACATCGAGACCGGAGAAGAGGTGGAGGGTGACCCCAACCGGGTCGACTACTTCGAGGAACTGGGCGTGAGGCTCGGAGCCTTCGACCGGCTCGTCTGGATCGAATATCCCGAGAACGCTGACGCCGAACGTGACGAGACCGGTGCTCTGGTGTGGCCCTTCGATCTTCCCGAGCTGGTGGTGGCTGAGACCGACGGAACCGAGCTCGCTCGGATCGAGTTGGGGAGTGAGCAGCAACCCTGGGCGAGGCTCCACGACTTCGACGGCCGACGAGTGGTCGTCTCCGTGGAACCGATGGAGCCGGCTTTCCCTCCGACCACGGTGTACGTCATCGATCTCGAATGCGCCGACTGCACGCAGATGATCGACCTCGAGGGTGCCGACACGCTCGATCTGGTGGGCGTCCTCGAGTCGGAGGGCCCGGTCCTCGACGACTTCGATCTGTAGACGGCGATCAGTGATGAAGCGATGAGAAGGAACGGCGGCGTCGGTCTGAAGTACCGTCGGCCCCGATCACACGAGGAGAGCCACGGATGAGACCGCTCCGATACTCCATCAACATCAGCCTCGACGGTTGCTGCGATCACGAAGGCGGGATGTCCACCGACGAGGAGTTGCATCGCTATCACGCCGCCAGTCTGGCCAGAGCCGACGCCCTTCTATTCGGCCGGGTCACCTACCAGATGATGGAGAGCGCCTGGCGGCGGCCGGAGGACGGAGACTGGCCGGACTGGATGACCGACTGGACCCTGCCTTTCGCCGAGACGATCGACGCCGCCAAGAAGTACGTGGTGTCGAGCACTCTCGACACGGTGGATTGGAATGCGGAGCTCATCCAGGGTGCCCTGGAGAAGGCTGTTCGCCAGCTCAAGGGAGAACCCGGTCAGGGCCTCTACGTGGGTGGCGTCACGTTGCCGTTGGCTCTGGCGGACATGGGCCTTATCGACGAGTATGAATTCCTCGTGCATCCGGTGCTGGAGGGACGGGGTCCGACCGTGTTCGCCGGTCTGCGCGAGCGGGTCGACCTCCAGCTCGTCGGGCGCCACGAGTTCCGCTCCGGCGTGGTCTCCCTGCGCTATACGCCCCGCTGAGTCGCACTCTGCGACCGCCCGTTCCCATCGCTGATTCGGCCACGGGCGGCCCAGGGCCTACGGAATCTGACCAGCATCACCACCAACAGGGAAGCGATGGTGGAGCGAACGAGACGCAAAGACGGCGTGGCCTTCTACGGCTGTTCGGGCTTCCCGGCGTGCCGGTACACGCAACCCGTCGAAGCGAGTTCGGACTAGGGACTAGTCGACCGCGACCGGATCCAGGGTCTCT
>DATGPZ010000004.1:0-6443 GCA_035304485.1 Acidimicrobiia bacterium
AGATGCTTTTGTGGTCCGAAAATGACGCTCACAGGGTCATTTCCGGACCACAGAACGGATCGGCGTCGGGTGCAACCCGGTCAGGCGCTCACCGGATACCCGGGGCCGAGAGGCAACCCCAACAGGAACCAGACCACGAACAGCGCCACCCAGGCGAGGGCGATGAACAGCGTGTATGGCAGCATCAGCGCCACCACCGTCCCCAGCCCGGCGTCTTTCTGGTACCGCTGAGCCACGGTGACGATGAACGGCAGGTACACCATCAAGGGGGTGATGACGTTGGTCGGCGAGTCCCCGATCCGGTAGGCCGCCAGCACCGTCTGGGGCGTGATACCGAGCCGCACGAAGATCGGAATGAAGACCGGGGCGAAGATGGCCCATTTCGGAACGACCCCGGGAAGGATGATGTCGAGGACCAGGATCACCACGATCAGCAGGACGAGGAGGGCGAGTGCGGGAATGTTGGCCCTCTCGAGGAGGCCGGCCATCTGGGCGGCAGCCACCCGCGGAATGTTGGTGAAGTTGAAGTAGGCGATGAACTGGGCGATCAGGAGCAGCATGAAGACGAGTCCCGCCAGTCCCGAGAACGTCTTGGTGACTGCAGCAATGACCCCAGAGCTGTTGGTGATGGTGCGGGCGCCGATCCCGTAGAAGATCCCGCATGCCAGGAAGATGAGTGTGATCAGGAATATGAGGCTCTCCATGAACGGGGTGCTGCCGATGACCTCTCCGGTCTCGGGATGCCGCAACGGAGAACCGGGGGGTAGGGTCGCGATCAGGATCAGGACGACGATTGCCACCAGCGCGTAGAGGGCGAACCTCAGACCTCGGGCCTCGGCTTCCTGCTCTTCGACCGTCTGATCTTCCTCGCCGGCGTCGAGCGCTGTACCACCCCAGGGGCCCAGACGGGGTTCGATGATCCGCTGGGTGACGACCATCGCCACCAACGCGATCACCACTGCCGACACTGCGGAGAAGAAGAAGTTGGCGGTGACCGTGATCGGCTCGGCGCTGGTGAGCCCGATGGCTTCGTTGGTGATCTCGGTGAGCATCGAGTCGATCGGTGTGATGACGATGTTGACGCCGAACACGGCTCCGACGCCGGCGAAGGCGGCGGCCAGGCCAGCCAGCGGATGGCGGCCGAGGGTGGCGAAGGCGGCCGCAGCCAGAGGGATGAGGATCAAGTAGCCGGCATCCGAGGCCACGCTCGAAAGAACGCCTACGAAGATGAGGATGAAAGCGATCACGCCCCGGGGCGCCACCGCCACCATCTTGCGTATCAGCGCCGCCATCAATCCGGCTTCCTCCGCCACCCCGACGCCCATCATCGCCACGAATATGACCGCCACCACGGCGAAGGCTGCGAAGTTGTCGACGAACGAGGTGAGGACGAATCGGATCCCGTCGGTGGTGAGCAGACTCTCCACCGTGATCTCCTGTTCGACTATCTCGTAGTCGGGGACGTAGTCGGGTTCATCCGGATACAACGGGTACTCGACATCTGAGCCTCCCAAGCCACCGTGTTCGTCGACCGGGCCTGGGGACTGGACCGGGACCGCAACCTCCTCGACGACACTCACGTCGAAGAGGTAGAGGACGTGGGAGATCACCGCCACGCCGATGATCAGGTACACGAACATCATCACCGGGTGCGGCACCCGGTTGCCGAGCCGCTCGATCCGGTCCAGCATCGAGATCCCCTGGGCAGGGGCGGCGGTTGTCTCGCTCATGTGTCAGCTCCTCAGCGGCCGGTCGGTTCGAAAGACAGGGCCAGCTCGGTGAGGAGCCTCGCCCCGAAGCCGGTACAGCCCGGGGGCCGCCACGAAACGTCCTCGTCGTTCTGGGCGGTGCCGGCGATGTCGATGTGGGCCCATGGCGTCCCATCGACGAACTCCTCCAAGAAGAGGGCGGCGGTGATCGCTCCGGCGTTCGGGCCGCCCAGGTTCTTGATGTCCGCCACCGACGAGTCGAGTTGCTTGCGGTAGCGACGCTCCAGCGGCAACTGCCATACGGATTCGTCCGTCCGCCGGGAGGCTTCCTCGACCTGGTCGACTAGGTCCTGATCGTTTCCGATCAATCCCGCCACCTGAGTTCCGAGCGCCCGCATCGCCGCCCCCGTGAGGGTTGCGATGTCGACGATGGCGTCGGTCGGGCTCTCGGTGGCCAAGACCAGGGCGTCGGCCATCACCAGGCGCCCCTCGGCGTCCGTGTTGGCCACTTCGACCGTCTTCCCACCCCGAATCCGGATTACGTCGCCCATGGCGAGGGCGGTGCCCGACGGCCGGTTGTCGGTGCACATGAGGTATCCGACCACCGTGTTCGGACAGCCCAAATCCCCGAGAGCGAGCATCGCAGCCAAGATCGCTCCCGCCCCCGACATGTCGTTCTTCATGGTGGCGTGGACCTCGTCGGCGGGTTTGAGGGAGATCCCGCCGGCGTCATAGGTGATTCCCTTCCCGACCAGTGTGAGGTGGTGACCGGCGGCTCCTGGGGGACGGTAGGTGAGTTTGATCATCCGGGCCGGTTCGGCACTCCCGGCATTGACACCCAGGAGACCTCCGCATCCCATCTCGAGGAGGGCTCTCTCATCGAACACCTCCACATCCAGCCCTCGCTGTTGGCCGAGATTCGAAGCGACGTCGGCCAACCGGGCGGCCGTGAGGACTGCCGGTGGGTCGTTGGCCAGGTCCCGGGCGACCATCTGTGCCTCTGCCATGACCTTCCCCACCCGGATGCCCTCCTCGACATGCTGCGGATCTCCTCCGAAGAAGGTGAGGCTCTCGACGGCTGTCACCGACGGCTCTTTCTTCAAGACGTCGTAGCGGTAGCGGGCCAGTAGCACTCCTTCCACCACCGCCTGGGTCGGCAACGAACCCTCCCAACCGGACAGGTCGAAGGCCAGCCGGGAGTGACGGGTGGCAGTCCGGGCCAGGGCGGCTCCTGCCTCCCGGAACCTGCTGGCGCCGACTTCGCCCTCTCCCACGCCGGTCAGGACCAAAGTGGGCGCTCCGGGCCGGACCACCGCGAACGACTCGCCCGGGGCACCCGAGAATCCGGCGATCTCCAGATCGGACCAATCGAGGTCCGAGGAAGGCGGTAGATCGCCTCCGGGGCGGACTGGAATCCCGACGGCGGTGGCATTCTCTGGTCCCTCCGCCATCTGCACTTTCACCTTCCCCGAGATCTCGAGCGAAGGAACCGAATCACCGACGTTCAGCGGCATGTCTCTCCCCTTGCGATTGGAGTCGAATCTACGCGGGAGGTCCGCGGCGTGACGGAGAGACGGCCTTCCGTGTAGTGAACCGCCCTTCGCCGAGCATCCGCGCCGTCATTGGAAGCGGGCCAGAACGGTGCCTTCGGAGTCCTTCAACCGCAGTTCGCCATCGGCCACCTCATACCCGGAGACGCGCTGGAGGAGCCCGACGAAGACGTCTTCCTGAGCCATCACCTGCTCCTCGCACGCCATCCGGGTGACGGCGAGGTTCGGGCCAAGCGTCATCTCACCTTCTCCGAAGTTGGCGGGCCCGGTGTAGCGATTGCATCCACCCGAGCCGAACACCCTGCCGTCGGTCGAGAGCGTCAGATCGATGGTCGCTCCGGCGATGGGCGGGCGACCTTCGAGTTCGGTGAGAGTCCACGTGATGTCGGCCAGGTCGGCCTCATCTCCGGACCCGCCGCATGCCGCCAGACCGGCCAATACGACCAACGCGGCCGTCCCCGACACGAAGGCAGTTCCTCGCCAAGACATCGGCTCTCCTTTCGCTGCGATCGAATCTACGCCCCGAGACACTCGAGTGGTGGTTGAATCGAATCAGCGTGGATCGAGCTGGGCGTCGGCCCTATCTCCTGAGCGGCACGATCGCACTGGCCACAGCGGTGGCGCTATGGGTGAACCTCGGGTGGGCGCCTCACCGAATCCGACTGCTCCTGGCAGGCCTGCTGTTGGGACTCGCATTGTTCAGCGCCTGGCGATGGCGTCTGACCAACCGAGGGCTGTTCCTCGTGGAAGCTCTCCTCGGCTCGGTGGCTTCTTCCGTGTTGTTGTTCGGTGCTGGACTTCCCCTGGAAGCTCACCGATGGGTCATAGGGCTCGCCTGGATCGGTCTGGGAGTCGCCGAACTGGTCGCCCGAAACGCTGACCCGACGGCTCTGCTGACCCCATGGACCTCCGGTTGGACGGTCTTCGCCGGAGTGGTGGTGGTCACCTTCCCCGGCATTCTCTCCGTACAGTTCACCGCAGTTTCGGCCGCGTGGGCCGCACTCCTCGGTGTGCTGCTCCTGGTCCAAGCCATCCGAGCGGGTCGCCCTGACAGCCGGAATAGGCGGCAGGGTCCCGTGTGGACGACTCTCCGGATTGCCCTCCCGGGCGCGGTGCTCCTGACGGCGGCATGGGGCTATTCACAGGTGGTGGCCAACACGGCGGCCGCAGACGACAAGCACCGGATCCTGGCTCCCTTCTATGAGGTGCCGGACGATCTCGCTCCCGGCGAGGCCGGATCGCTCATCCGATACGAGGAAGTCCACCTCCCCGACCTGGAGGGACAGGCCTACCGAGTCTTGTTCCGTTCCGACGACGCCTTCGAACGCCCCACGGCATCCTCGGGGTTGATCTTCGTACCGGAGGGTGATGCAACCGACCGGCCGGTGGTGGCATGGGCTCATGGCACGGTCGGCCTCGGTGAGGCTTGTGCTCCATCTCGCTTCGACGAGTTCCTGACCGTGACGAATTGGATCGGTGACGCGCTGGCTGCGGGGTACGTGGTCACGGCCCCCGACTATGCAGGTGCGGGCGGCACCGGGGAGGGCGAGAAATACATGGTCCTCTCCGAGCAAGGCCGCGATCTCCTCCACGCCGTCCGGGCTGCGATCCAATTGCCCGGCAGCGGTGCCGGCAATCGCTTCGTCACGTATGGGGAGTCCCAGGGTGGGGCGGTCTCGATTGCCGCCGGTGCGCTGAGCCAAACGGTCGCTCCGGAACTCGAGTTGGTCGGGGTGGGAGCAGTGGCCGCCGCGTCCGACCTCGCCACGACGCTGTCCGAGAAGTGGGAGAGCCCACTCGCCACCTGGCTGCTCGGACCACATCTGTTGCGGTCCTACACCCGGTATTACCCCAACCTGCGGGTGGACGAGATCCTCACCGAAGGGGCCCGCAACCACTATCTGGAGATCGCCGATCGCAGCTGTGTGTTCGACCCGTTGGGGGTGCTGCTCAACCCGCGGATCGGCCGCTTCCTGACGGGTGATCCGCTGGACGACCCCGACTGGCGGGAGGCCTTGATCGCCAACCGAGCGCCCGACATTCCGGAGGGCGTTCCCCTGTTCGCCGCCCACGGACGGGACGATCCGCTGATCGATCCGTCGATCACCGCCCACCTGGCAGAGCGGCAATGCGGCAAAGGGATTGCGGTGACCGTCCACTGGATGGAGGGCGTAGAGCACATCGGATCCGCCAATGTGGCCGCTCCCGCCTTCCTCGACTGGGCGACCGCATTGTTCACCGGCTCCGCTGCGCACTCCGACTGCAACGGACCGACTTGACGGTGCCTGATTCTCAAACCCGTCCGATCAACCTCACACGCTGCCCCGGCCAACGAGGGCTGACTCGACCAGCCGGTGCTCTAACGCCCAGGCGTCGAGCCACGACGGCGCGGCCGACTGCTGGATGAACGAGACTCTCGACCTGGCCGAGAGCCTGGCGACCTAGTCAGTCGCCGCCGTGCCACGCCTAGGTCTGCGCAGTCGTGGCTCTGCCGTTACTTGCGGCCGAATAAGTCTCCGACGTCAGGGATGTTGGAGCCCGCGTCCTTGCCCTCGCCACCACCGCCGAACATGTCGAAGAGGCCGCCGAGGTCAGGGGCCGACTGGCGTGTCTGTTCCATCTCGCCACCCAGGAGCCCACCCAGGAGATCGCCGATTCCCCCTCCTCCGAGCCCTCCCAGCAGATCTCCCAGACCGCCTCCGGGGGAGGCTTCTGCCCGATCGGTTCCACCGACCGCCCCGCCCATGCGCTTCGACAGCCACGACATAACGAGCGGAGCCAGCATCGGGAGCAGCTTCGAGAAGATCGAGGAGTCCGCCTTCGACGTGGCTCCCAGTCGTTGCTCGACGGCCCCCACCTGATCGCCGAACATGTGCCCCAAGATCTTCTGGCCGTCACTCAGATCGACTGCGCCCAACGGATTCTGTTGCGCCAGCAGGTCACCTCCGTGGTCCCGGAGGGCGGCGACTCCCAGTGCCTCACCCTTTCCAGATTTCACTTCCTGATCGAGGCCACCGAGCAAGGCAGGCAGTGCCTTGCGGGCGGCATCCATCGCGGTCTCCGGGTCCGTCCCCAGACGTGCTGCCAGATCGTCGACGGAAATCTGCGACATGATCTCGTCGATCATGGTGGCCATGGGTACCCTCCTCATTGGCGCCTGCTGTCGAGCGTAACCGGATTCGAC
>DATGPZ010000005.1:0-24315 GCA_035304485.1 Acidimicrobiia bacterium
CCGGGAGTCGCCTACCGCCTGCTGGAGGGCCTCGAGACGCTGCCCCTGAGGATGCGTCGACACTCCGAGTCGGCCACTCGAATCGCCCGTCACCTGGAGGACGCCCCTGCCGTCGGAAGCGTCTTCTATCCGGGTCTTCCCAGCCACCCGGACCACGACCTCGCACGCCTGATGCTCCCGAGTGGTGCAGGGGGAATTCTGGCGTTCACGCTGGAGGGTGGTCGGGAGGCAGGCCGCCGGTTCATCGAGAGTCTTCGGCTCTTCAGCCACCTCGCCAACGTGGGTGACAGCCGTTCTCTCGTGATCCATCCTGCCAGCACCACTCACTCTCAACTCGACGAAGAAGCGCTGGAGGCAGCCGGAATCGACGAAGGCTCGATCCGGATGTCGGTCGGTCTGGAAGATCCCGAGGACCTGATAGCCGACATCGATCGCGGTCTGCGGGCGGTGACTAGATGAGCGTCCACGTGTACGAGGGAGGAGACCGATCCGGCCGCCCGGTGGTGTTCATCCATGGGGCGGGTATGGATCACACGGTGTGGCGCTTCCAGACTCGGTGGCTGGCTTCGCGCGGCTTCCGGGTCCTGGCGCCCGACCTCCCTGGTCACGGGCGGAGCGGCGGCCCCGCCCTGGACTCCATCGAGGCCTGCGCCCAATGGGTGGATGACTTCCTCACTCGTCATGGCGCCGAAGACGTCGTCCTGATCGGGCACTCGATGGGATCACTCATCGGGCTCGAGGTCGCGGCCGTCAGCGACCGCATTGGGGAGCTCGTCCTGGTGGCCGGCGCGCTACGGATGCCGGTCCACCCGGTGCTCTTGAGTGCTGCGCGCTCGGATCTGCCACGGGCGGCGGAGCTCATCGCCGGCTGGTCGTATCCGTCGGCCCATTGTGGTTCTCACCCGGAGCCGGGCCTGTGGCAGCAGGGATCTTCCCGGCGCCTCCTCGAACGCAGCCGGCCGGGCGTTCTCGCCAACGACCTGGCGGCATGTGCGGCCTATGAAGGGGCGGAGCGCGCCACCGAGATCCGGGTGCCGGCCACGGTGGTTTCCGGGACGGCTGACCGTATGGTCCTCCACCGAGCTTCCCAGGAGCTGGCCGAGGCCCTCCCAAGGGGACGTCTGGTGGCGATAGAAGGGGCGGGTCATGAGCCGATGCTCGAGACGCCGCACCGTTTCAATCGTGAAATGATCGCGATTCTCGATGCTGCCGGGAAGGCTGTGAGGCTGTAGCCTGTTCGTTCTTCCATGAGCGAGATCAGCCAGGGCGTAGGCCGAGTGGAGACCCGGTTCCACACACTCGAGGGACCGTTCGACCTCCAGAAGGGTGGACGGCTCCCCGAGGTGACGCTCGCGTACGAGCTCTACGGCGAGGTGAACGAAGCCCGGGACAACGTGATCCTCGTCTTCCATGCCCTGACGGGAAGCCAGCACGCCGCCGGCTGGAACGAGTCGGTTCCGGGCCTCGCCGTGGAATGGACCGAAGAATGCCAGCTCGGATGGTGGGACGGGTTCATCGGTCCCGGCCGCGCCCTCGACACCGACCGTTTCGCGGTGATGTGCGTCAACTACCTCGGCGGCTGCTACGGGTCGACCGGTCCTTCTTCGATCGATCCGACCACGGGCGAGCGGTACGCCTCGCGGTTCCCCGAGGTGACCCTGACCGACATCGTCGATTCCCAGATGCAGATGCTCTCCGAGATGGGCATCGAAAGAGTGCGGGCCGTCATCGGCGGCTCGGTGGGCGGGATCATGTGCATCGTGGCGTCGGCTCGCTATCCGGATCGGGTGCAGAAGACCATCCCGATCGCCGCCGGTCTCACGGTGAGCTCGTTACAAGTGATCCACAACTTCGAGCAGATGTTCGCCATCGTCTCGGATCCCGAGTTCAAGGGCGGCGACTACTACGGCGGCCCCGGCCCCGAGGTGGGTCTGGCGCATGCTCGCATGATCGGCCACAAGACCTTCGTCTCACTGGAAGCGATGCGCAACCGAGCCCGCAACGAAGTCCTCCAACACGAGGATCTCGGTGGTTACCGGGTGGGTCATCCGCTCGAGTCCTACATGCTCCATCAGGGTCAGAAGTTCGTGCGCCGTTTCGACGCCAACACCTACCTGCGGGTCATGGAGGTGTGGCAGCGTTTCGATCTCGAGGAGGAAGTGGGCGCTCCGACTGCCGAGTTGTTGGCACGCTGCCGGAACCAGGACTGGCTCGTCTTCACCATCGACAGCGACGTCTGCTTCTACCCCGAGGATCAAGAGCGAATGGTGGCGGAGTTGAACGCCGCGGGGGTTCCGGTGAGGTGGTTCACGGTCCATTCCGACAAAGGCCACGATTCCTTCTTGATCGAGCCCTGGCTATATCAGGCGTTGCTAAAGGACATGTTGGAATAGGATCAGGCGGTTACCGGTGGGTTCGACCCGTAGGGCCTCTCAGGGACACCACCGATAGACACTGAACGTGACCGCTGCCATCCTCGAATCATGCCTACCGACGCCCCCGTAGCCATCGCCGCCGTCATCCTGAGCTACCTGCTCGGAGCGGTGCCGTTCGCCTTCATCTTGGGACGCCTGGCGGGCACCGATCTGCGTCGAGTGGGCAGCGGGAACGTGGGCGCCGGCAATCTCACACGGACGGTGGGAGTTCGGTATGGCGTGGCCGCCGCCGTGCTCGACGGTCTCAAGGGCCTGGTGCCGGTCCTCGTCGCCCGCCGGCTGGGGCTGGGCGAGGGTGTCGCCGCCGCAAGTGGAGTGGCGGCAGTCGTCGGCCACAACTGGTCGATCTACCTTCGATCTCGATCCGGACGTGGGCTCGCCACCGCCGTCGGTGTTCTCGTGGGACTGGCTCCGAGCCTCCTCCTGTGGACCGGTATGTGGTCGGTGCTGGGTTGGTGGATCGGCGGTGGGTTCGCGGCCTTCTTCGGATGGGCGTTGCTCGGCCCCGTTTCCCTGCTGACCGGCCAGTCACAGCTGGTGACGGCGGTTGCCTTCTCTCTCGCCCTCGTGGTCATGATCCGCCGCGCCCAGGGCAATCCAGGGGCGCCGGCAGGGCTACAGGCACGGCTTCGCCGTCTGGTCTGGGACACCGACCGTCCGGATGTCGGTGTCGATGAAGGAGCCCCCGAGGAGCGCGCCGCTACGTGAGCAGCATCGCCAAGCGGCGGTGGGGCGTGGCGGTGGGGACCATCGCCTTGGTCGGCTATGCCGTCGCGTTCGCGTTCTTTCTGGACATCGGCGCCCTCGACCTGAGTTGGGGCGATGTCGGCCTGCTCCTCATAGCGACGGTTCTTCAACTGGCGGCGCTGTGGCTCTTTGGCGAGCTCTTTCGTCAGGGTGTCCTGGCAGCCGGCAACCAGCTGAAGCGCGGCACCGCCTTTCGGGCCGCCCTCGTAGGCTCGAGTATTGCCCGCCTCCTACCGGCCGGTGGGGCCGTCACCCCGGTGGCGATGGCGTGGGCGGTTCGCAAGGAGGCCCCGGGAAGCAGCGGGGCAGCGGTGCGAGCCACCGGGCTCAACTACGCCGGGCTGGTCCTGATCACCGCTGGCGGGCTGTTCATCCACTCGATCTTCGGAACCCATCCGGAGTCAGCGCGGACACTCCGGATCTTCTCCGGTATCGCCGTGGTCGTGGCGATCGTGATCGTCGTCGTCGTGTCGCGCCTGGGGGCGGTCAAGGACAAGCTGCCGAGGCGGATCCGGGAACGCTTGGGAAACTCCATGATCGACCTCCCTCTCGACCTTTGGGCCAATCTGTACCTGTGGGGCCGCCTGGCGGCCGAAGCCGTCGTACTTCTCTTGGTCCTGGTCGCCTTCGACATCGACCTCGGTTTGGTGGAAGCCGTGACCGCGTTCGGGGTTTCTCAGATCGCAGCTGGAATACCCGGAACCCCTGGCGGGATCGGCTTCGCCGAGGCAGGGCTGGTGGGTGCACTCGGGTTTTTCGGCGTCGGCGCCACCATGGCGGTGGCGCCCGTGCTCATCTTTCGTGTGGTCTCCTACTGGCTTCCAGCAGGAGCGGGTTTGGTAGCCGGCACCTCCGCCTTCCTGTCCGCTCCGGAGGCCGAGGCGGCCTGACCCCAGTCCGGGGTTAGGATCGTCGTGATGAGCGTTTCCTTCGAACTCCCGGACCAAGACGGCAACCTGGTGAAATCCAGCGACTTCGCCGGGCGCCGTCTGATCGTCTTCTTCTATCCGAAGGCCATGACTCCCGGCTGTACTACGGAAGCATGTGACTTTCGGGACTCCTACGACGAGCTCCTCGCCGCCGGCTACGACATCGTGGGGGTGAGCCCGGACCCGCCGGAGGCGAACGCCAAGTTCAAGGAGAAGGAAGGGCTGCCGTTCCCACTGCTTTCGGACGCGGACCATCGCCTGGCCGAGGAGCTCGGTGCGTGGGGCAAGAAGAAGAACTACGGCAAGGAATACGAAGGCATCATCCGCTCCACGTTCGTGCTCGGGCCATCCGGCGAGATCGAGCATGAGTACCGAAACGTGAAGGCCACTGGGCACGTGGCCCGCCTCAGACAGGACCTGCTCGGCTGACCCGTGGGCTTCACTCGCGAGGAGCTGGAACGATACAGGGATCGGACGGTCGCCGATCTCGTGGCTCCTGGATGCAGGCTGCTGTTCGTCGGTATCAACCCCGGACTGTGGACCGCGGCCACCAACACGCACTTCTGTCACCCGTCGAACCGCTTCTACAAAGCGATGCGGAGTGCCGGGATCTTGGATTGGGAGGTCGATCCCGACACAGGGATGTCCGACGATCAGCGCACCGACTTCTTGTCGAGGGGCATGGGGATCACCAACCTGGTGCCGCGGGCAACCGCTCGAGCCGCTGAACTCGCCGCTTCCGAACTGCGGGAAGGAGCCGAGCGACTGCGGTCGCAGGTGACGGAACTCGATCCGGTGGTGGTGGCCATCGCCGGGGTCACCGCCTACCGGGTCGCTTTCTCCAGGTCGAAGGCGAAGCTCGGAGAGCAGCCCGAGCCACTAGGGAGGTCGGCGGTGTGGGTGGTTCCCAATCCGAGTGGCCTCAACGCGCATGAGACGGTGACGAGCCTGGCGATCTGGTACCGCAAGGCGGCGGAGGCCGCAGGCATCGTCTGACTGCGTCCGTCCCCGGCGCTCAGTTGCGAAGGCGGACGAACGATGGGTCGAGCTCGGAGGTCGAGCGCACTCCGAGCAGTCGCAGAGTCCGTATGTATTCGCTGGTGAGGATCTCGAGGGCTCGCTGCACGCCGAGGTGACCGCCGGCTGTCAGGCCGTACAGGTAGGCACGTCCCACCATGGCGGCCCGAGCGCCGAAGGCGACGGCGGCGGCGATGTCGGCCCCGCTCATGATGCCGCCGTCGACGTAGACCTCGGCCCGATCTCCCACGGCCTGGGCGATCGCCGGCAGTATCTCGAGGGTCGTCGGCGCACGATCCAGCTGACGGCCCCCATGGTTGGAGATGATGATCGCATCGGCACCGCGCGCCACCGACTCTTCGGCGTCCTCGACGGTCTGCACCCCCTTGACGATCACCGGGCCGTCCCAGTTCTCCTTGAGCCACTCCACATCGTCGTAGTCGACACTGGGATCGAAGACTCGGTCGATCAGCTCGGCCACCGTCCCGCCCGAGTCCCGCAGCGATGCGAACGTGAGCGGCTCGGTCGTGAGGAAATCCCACCACCAGGCAGGATGCAACGCTCCGTTCAACAGCGTCTTCAAGGTGAGCTTCGGCGGGATCGTGAGACCGTTGTAGACGTCGCGGAGGCGGATCCCCGCCACTGCGGTGTCGACGGTGAGCACGAGGGCGGTGAAGCCATGCGTGGCCGCTCGATCGATCAGGTCCTTGGCCATTGCCCGGTCTTTCCAGACATAGAGCTGGAACCACTTCTCGCCTTCCGGCACGACGGATGCCAGTCGCTCGATCGAGGTGGTGCCGAGGGTCGACAGGGAATAGGGGATGCCGAGTTCGGCGGCCGCGGCGGCGACGGCCGGTTCACCCTGGGTGTGCATCATGCGAGTGAAGCCAGTCGGGGAGAGTGCGAGGGGCAAGGCAGAGGGCTTGCCGAGGATCGTGGTGGAGGTGTTCACCTCCGACACGTCACGCAGGACCCGGGGCCGGAACTCGACCCGGCTGTAGGCGTGGCGAGAACGTCGTAGCGTCGCCTCCGACTCTGCTGCCCCGTCTACGTAGTCGAAAACCGCCCTCGGGGCGCGCCGGCGGGCGAGTCGGCGCAGGTCGTGGATCGTGGCGGCGGCCTCGATCTGTTGGGATCGCGACAGACGCGGCGGTTGGAGCTGGAGCAGTTCGCGCAGTTCATTCCACCGCGGCATTCGCCGCTCTACTGCACCCTGCCATCGCGTCGTCTGCCCGGTCAATCCCATCACCTCGTGGTGTCTGTGGCATGGCTCGCCGACCGTAATCGTCGGCGTTGGGACCGGTTTAGGGTCTAGAGGGCAGAACGACAAACCGAGGATCCATACAGATGTCATCCAATACGGGTATGCACCTCGTCGGTGGTCGGCAGGAAGCCGGGTCCGGTTCGGAGTTCGGCTCCTTCGATCCGCGCACCGGTGAGCCCTCACCCCGACGCTTCCGCGAAGCCGGCCCGGACCAAGTCGATCGGGCCGTGGAGGCGGCTGCCGCATGGGTGAGCCGCAAGGGATACGGGACCGTGCAGGAGAGGATCGCCCTGCTCGACGGTATCGCCGACGCTCTCGACGCGGCCGAATCCGAGATCGTCTCGGTCGCCGATCGGGAGAGCGGCCTGGGAGAGAATCGGTTGAGTGGGGAGCTCGGTCGAACCACCGGCCAGTTGCGCGCCTTCAGTGCCTTCCTTCGGACCGGCGATCACGAAGATCGAGTCGAAGACCTGGTCTTCGACGGCGTGAAGCTGGTGCGCTCGGTGGTGCCGATCGGAGTGGTGGCGGTTTTCGAAGCGAGCAACTTTCCGCTCGCTTTCGCCACGATGGGAGGCGACACCGCTTCCGCCCTGGCGGCCGGCTGCCCGGTCGTCATCAAGGCCCATCCCGACCATCCGGAGACCAGCGAGCTGGTCGGGAATCTGGCGGCCGAAGTGGTTTCGTCGATGGACCTGGATGGGATCCTCTCGGTTCTCCACGGTCCGTCGATCGAATTGGGGTCCACCATCGTGGAGTCGCCCGCCGTGGCTGCGGTCGGGTTCACGGGATCGGTGCCGGGTGGGCGCGCTCTCATGGACCTGGCCGCCCGTCGCCCCGTGCCGATCCCTGTGTATGCGGAGATGGGCAGCGTGAATCCGCTCGTGGTCACGCCGGCGGCTGCGGAGAGTCGGGCGGAAGAGATCGCCGAGGGGTATGTCGGCTCTCTTCTCCTCGGAGCCGGTCAGTTCTGCACCAACCCCGGTCTCTTGTTCGTTCCCGACGGTGATGCCGGTGAGAGATTGATCGAGAAGGTCGGCGATCGGGTGCGCTCGTCGGGCGATCACGTCCTGTTGGATCAGCGGATCGCTGCTCGATACGAGGAAGGCTGCCGGACCCTGACCTCCCGAGGTGAAGTGCTGGCAGAGTCGTTGGCCGACGGACCCGGTTATCGAGTGAGAGCTGTGTTGGTGGAGATGAAGCCACCACTGGAGGACATCGAAGAGGTGTTCGGTCCGGCCGGGGTCGTCGTCCGATACTCCTCCAGCGAGGAACTGATCCGCCTCCTGGAGGGAGTGCCGGGAGCGCTGGCCGCCGCGATCCACGCTGAAGAGGACGAGCCCGAGTCGGCCGACCTCATCGACGTGCTGGCGATGAGGGTGGGCCGGATCGTCTGGAACGGATATCCGACCGGGGTGGCCGTCTCTCCGGCGATGATGCATGGTGGCCCTTACCCCTCGGCTTCGGATCCGCTCCACACCTCCGTCGGGCTGGCGGCGATGAGGCGGTTTCAGCGGCCGATCGCCTTCCAGGGCGTGCCTGACGCGTACACGTCGATCTAGACGCGGTCGGGCAACTTCTGCGTTCTCCGCGTCGAAACGGGGCGTTTTGCGCCCCGTTTCGGTCTTAAGAACGCGTCATAGGGGGCGGGGGATGGAGGCCATGGTGGCGAGGAAACGGCCGACGTGGTCGTCGTCGCAGTAGACGTCTGCCTCGGTGACGATCAGGGTTCGGCCCGGTTTCACCACCTCGGCCCGGCAGCGCAGGGCCTCACCCCGGGCGGGCCGCAGGAGATGCATGGTCAGTTGAGCCGTCAGGATGGAATGCCCCTCGGGGATGAGGGTGGAGGCGGCGCCGCCCGACGTGTGGTCCGCCATCGTCGTGAGGACGCCGGCATGCACGTACCCGTGTTGCTGGAGGTGCTTCGGTGCGAGTCGGAGTGAAGTCTCCACCCAGCCCTCGCCCCAATCCTCCAGCACGTATCCGAGCAGCTGGATGAAGGGTGCCTTGTCGAAGACCTCCTCGACGGACACCGTCATCGTCGGATGGGCCAGACGATCTGGGTGCGCGGCTCGGCGTGATCGAGCTCCGTCCAATGCCATTGCCACGGCCGCCCGGCCGACTCGGCCGACCTATCGACCCAATCCGCCAGCTCTGCCAGAACGGTGGGCAAATCGTCGATCGGCCCCACGTGGTCGACGCTGGCGGCGAGTCCGCCCGGAAGTATGGCGGTGCGCAGACCCGGCACCGATTGGGGTCGGTCGACAGGAATCCCGACCTCGAACTCGAGTGGGTCCAGTGTCCGGTAGCGGAGGAAGGGTGGGCCGGCGGTGGAGAGACGAGCAGCTGCGATCGACCGGCGCAGGCGCGAGATGCCGCGGGCCACGGCTCCAGGCCAGTCGGAACCGGAAAGAGTGCGCGCGAGAACCATCGCCGGCACCGGCTGGACTTCGATCACCTGGATAGCCGATTGCGAGATCATGATTCGCTCACCACCACGAGAACTCGCCCGGCGGCCACCTGGTCGCCGGTCTCCGCCCGGACGGCGGTGACGACACCGGCGTAAGGCGCTCGCAGGGAATGTTCCATCTTCATCGCCTCCATCACGACCAATACCTGGCCTTCGGTCACTGCCTCGCCTTCGGCCACCTCCACTCGAGTCACGGTGCCCGGCATCGGCGCCTCCAATGACCCTGCTTCGACTTCGGTCTCGTAGGCCGGAAAGCGAGGTTTCTCGATCAGGTGCACCGGACCGTCGGGACCGTCGACAAACACGTCGGACCCGATCTGGCTCACCCGGTACCAGCCCAGCCTGCCGTCGAGTTCGATGCCGAGCGTTTCGGTCTCCGTCGTCACCACTCGGACGGAATCGAACCCTTCGACTTCCAGGGAGCCGTCTCTCGAGAATCGGTATCGGACGGCGACGTCACCGTGTTCGCCCACGTACTCGACCATCTGTGGTTGGGAGGGCACGTTGCGCCACCCGGACGGAAGCGTCTGCAGCACGGGCGCGTCCCGGCGCCGTCGAGCCTGGGCGGCCAGGGCTGCGGCCACTGCCGCACGCAGTTCTCCCTCGGCATCCACCAGAGGGCCGGCGAGGTCGACGGGGGAGTGGCGCTCCAGGAAGGCGGTGTCGGTGGAGCCGGCGAGGAACTCGGGATGACGCAGTATCCGGACCAGGAGGTTGCGGTTCGTGGTCGAGCCGTGGATGCGAGCCCTCTCCAGGCCGCGAGCGAGCAGGCGTGCCGCCTCCGTGCGGTGGGGCGCCCAGGCGATCACCTTCGCCACGAGCGGATCGTAGAAAGGGCTGATCTCGGACCCACTCTCGGCTCCACTGTCGACGCGCAGGCCGGGCACCTCCGGGAACTCGAAACGATGCACGGTCCCGGTCACCGGCAGGAAGCCGGCTGCGGCATCCTCTGCATAGAGCCGAGCCTCGATGGCGTGGCCTTCGATCCGGGGGGATCGTGCCGATTCCGGCAGCGGTTCTCCCGAGGCCACCTGCAACTGCAAGCGGACGAGGTCGAGACCGGTGATCATCTCGGTGACCGGATGCTCCACCTGTAGTCGGGTGTTCATCTCGAGGAAGTAGAACTCTCCGTCCTGGTAGAGGAACTCGACGGTCCCGGCGCCGACGTAGCCCACAGCCCGGGCCGCGGCCACGGCCGCCTCACCCATCGATCTCCGGGTCGCCTCGTCCAGAGCCGGAGACGGCGCCTCCTCGATGATCTTCTGATGTCGGCGCTGGATGGAGCATTCCCGTTCGAACAGCGGGACAATGGCTCCGTCGGCGTCGGCGAAGATCTGCATCTCGATGTGCCGCGGCGCCGGAAGGTAACGCTCCAAGAAGATCGTGCCGTCGCCGAACGCGGCTTCGGCTTCCCGCTGGGCGGAAGCCAAGGCCTCTGCCAGGGTGTCGGGAGATGTCACCACCCGCATCCCCTTCCCGCCTCCGCCGGCGGCGGCCTTGACCAGGACCGGGTAGCCCATCTCCGCGGCGGCCTTGGCCGCCACCTCCTCCTCCATTCCGGTCAGGTCGATGCTGGGGAGTGTCGGGATCCCGGCCTCCTCCATGAGCGCCTTGGCCGCCAGCTTGTCGCCCATCGCCTCGATGGCGGATGCAGGGGGTCCGACCCAGATCAGCCCTGCTTCGGTGACCGCCCGGGCGAAGGCCGCGTTCTCTGCCAGGAATCCGTAGCCCGGATGGACGGCGTCCGCTCCCGATCGGCGGGCTGCGGAGACCATGGCTTCGATGTCGAGGTAGGACTCGGCCGCCGTCGATCCGCCCAGAGCCACGGCTTCGTCGGCTTCGGTTACGAACGGAGCGCGCATGTCCGGGTCGGAGTAGACCGCCACGGTGCGGATGCCCATACGTCGGCAGGTGGCGAAGACGCGGCGGGCGATCTCGCCCCGATTCGCCACGAGGAGCTTCTCGATCGTGGGTGGAGGCTGCATGTGTCCCAGGAACGCTAGTGGCCGTTTCGTCACGTTTATGGGTGCCAGATGGGATAGGTTGGGAGCGAGACGAGAGGAGGCGAATGACTACACGACTGCGCCCGATCGAAACCAGGATCCTGGCGATGCGCCAGCAGGGACTGAGCGACGAGGAGATCGGACGCCGGGTGCGCAAGTCGCCCGAACGGGTAGCGATGATCGCCGAACTGGCCACGCACCCGGCTCGGGGAAGCGGCTCCGGCGGTGAAAACGGCGACTCCCTGAGTCCGCTGGCGAGGCGAGTCCTCGCACTTCGCGCCCAGGGTGAGTCGCACGCCCAGATCGCCGAGCGGTTCCGGCGCAGCCCTCGGTTCATACGCCAGGTGGAAGGGCTCGCCCACTTCCGGAAGTACCGAGAACTGCTCAGCTGACCGAAGCAGGCGAACATGCCCCTGCCACGCGGACTCGCCCGGGCCAACCGCTACTTCATCAACCCGGTGGCGCGCCGCGTGGCGGGGTGGGCGCCCGGCTTCTGCATCCTGACCCACATCGGACGCCGCTCTGGACGGGAGTACCGGCTCCCGCTCAACGTCTTCCGGTCGGGCGACACCTTCGTGTTCGCCCTCACCTACGGCTCGAACGCCGATTGGGTGAGGAACGTGATGGCAGCCGGTCGTTGCAGTATCAGATACCGGCGCCGTGACTACGAGTTGAGCAACCTCAGGTTCCTGGACGAGGAGGAGGGAATGGGCCACATGCCAACTCCGGTGCGCCTCTTCCTGCCGCGGATCCACGTGACCGAGTTCCTGGCCGGAGACGTCGAGACTCAGCCGACCTGACCGCTACATACGGAAGACGCCGAACTCGGCGGTCCCCTTCACCGGACCCGAGTGCACGGCCGAAAGGGCCATGCCCAGGACCGCGCGAGTGTCACGAGGGTCGATCAGCCCGTCGTCGCGGACCAAGGCCGTGGAGAAGTAGGCCTGCTCCTCGTGTTCGATCTGGGCTTCGATGGCTGCCCGACGCTTGGCGTCGGCATCCTCGTCGAAGGGAATCCCTCGGGCTTCGGCCGCCGCCCGGGCGATGATCGACATCACGCCGGCCAGTTGCTTCGGGCCCATCACCGCCACCTTGTGGTTGGGGTATCCGAAGACGAATCGGGGGTCGTAGCTCCGCCCTGACATGCCGTAGTTGCCGGCCCCGTAGGACACTCCGGTCATGAGAGAGATGTGGGGCACCGTCGAGTTGGCGACGGCGTTGACCATCTTGGCCCCGTCTTTGATCATCCCCCGCTGCTCGTATTCCTTGCCGACCATGTAGCCGGTGGTGTTGTGGCTGAAGATGATCGGGGTGTCGTAGCGGTTGCACAACTGGATGAACTCGGTCGCCTTCTTGGCCTCGTCGGAGAAGATCACTCCCTGCTGGTTGGCGACGATGCCGACCGGGAAGCCGTGGATAGAACCCCACCCGGTCAGGATCGAGGGGCCGTAGAGAGCCTTGTATTCCTCGAATCGTGATCCGTCGAGGACCCGGGCCAGGATCTCCCGCTGATCGAACGGCACACGCAGGTCGGCTGGAATGACACCGAGGATCTCATCCGGGTCGTAGAGCGGCTCATCTGACGGCATGGTGGGCCCGTAACCCAGCTTGCGCCAGTTGAGGTGGGCCACGATCTCTCGCCCGATCCGGATCGCCTCGTACTCGTCACGGGCGAAATAGTCGGAGAGCCCCGACACTCGGGAGTGCATCTCGGCCCCACCCAACTCCTCGTCCGTCGACTCCTCGCCGGTCGCCATCTTCACGAGCGGGGGGCCACCCAGAAACACTTTGGCCTGCTTGTCCACCATCACGGCGTAGTCGCACATGCCCGGCACATAGGCCCCTCCAGCCGTGGAGTTGCCGAAGACCAGAGCGATGGTCGGGATCCCGGCAGCGGACATCTGGGTGAGGTTGCGGAACCACTTGCCGCCGGTGAGGAAGACCTCCGCCTGATCGGGCAGGTCGGCCCCACCCGATTCGACGAGGTTGATCAACGGCAGGCGGTTCTGACGGGCGATGTCCTGGGCGCGCAAACTCTTTCGCAGGGAGTAGCGGTTGGAGGATCCGGCCTGTGACGTAGGGTCGTGGGCGGAGATCACGCATTCCACGCCGTTGACGACACCGATCCCGGTGACCCCGTTGGCGCCCAGCGGTTTGTCGGTGCCCCACGCCGCCAGCGTCGAGAGCTCCAGGAAGGGCGAGTCCCTGTCCACCAGCAGTTCGATGCGTTCCCGGGCCAGGAGACGACCCCGCTCTCGATGACGTTGGACGTACTTCTCGCCGCCACCTGCCAGAGCTTCCTCGACGAGTCGCTGGAACTCCTCCAGCTTCTCGAGCATCGCCGATCGGTTGGCTCGGTACTCCTCCGACTTCGGATCGACCTTGGTCGCCAGGGGCTGCATGGTCGCCGATCGTAGTTTCCGCTCTTTGATCCACTGGTGATGTTCCGCGGTGGCCGACCCGAGATCGCCTTCCGTCTTAGAGTCCAACGGATGCAAGACACCCTCCAACGCCTCCAGGATCTGGTGGGCACCGAGATCGGCGTCAGCGACTGGCTACAGATAGATCAGTCCCGTATCGATGCCTTCGCCGATGCCACTCTGGACCACCAGTGGATCCACGTCGATCCCGAACGTGCCGCCCAGGGCCCCTTCGGGACGACCATCGCCCATGGCTTCCTGACCCTTTCGCTCACCGTCCATCTGATGTCCCAGATCGAACTCGACATGGGTGAGCCCAAGATGGCGATCAACTACGGACTGGACCGGGTCCGCTTCACGGCACCCGTCCCGACCGGCTCCCGGATCAGGGGCCGGGTGGATCTCGTGTCGGTGGACGAGGCGGGCGGAGGCATCCAGGTCAAGCGGAAGGTGACGGTGGAGATCGAAGGCGAGGAGCGCCCGGCGATGATCGCCGAATCCCTCAGCCGCTACTACTACTAGGCATTCTTAAGACCGAAACGGGGCGCGAAACGCCCCGTTTCGACGGTCAGAAAGGGGGCGGGCCAGTTGGAGCCGTTGCCTCAGCTGAGGCTACGGCCGCCGCCGATCACGAACACGTGCCCCGTGATGTAGCCCGGCCGAATGAGCCACTCCACCAGGTCGGCGACCTCGGTTGGCTCACCCATCCGCCCCATGGGGATGTTCTCCACCATCTTCTCCCGGATCTCCTCCGGGATCGCCATCGACATCTCGGTGGCGATGAGGCCGGGGGCGATGGCGTTCACCCTCACGTCGGGAGCCAACTCCAGGGCGAGTGCCCGTGTCATCCCCACCACGCCGCCCTTGGACATCGAGTAGTTGAACTGGCCGAAGTTGCCCAGATAGGCGCGGGAAGCGAGGTTCACGATGGAGGCACCGGGGCCCAATTCGGGTATCAGGGCCCGCGACAGACGGTAGGCCGCTCCCAGATTCACGTCGAGCACCGCGGCTACGTCTTCCTCCGTCAGATTGACGAGCCGGGCATCCCGTGTGATACCGGCGTTGTTCACGAGGGCCTCTAGTGGAGCGGATTGCCCGCGAACCACGTCCAAGACCGCTCGAACGCCCTCTTCGGTGGTCAGATCGACCTGCACCGGGACGAAGTCGGTCTCCGCCAGGCCGTCGCCGATGTCGACCCCGACCACCGTGTGGCCCTCGGCAGCGAGCCGCTCGCCGATCGCCCGTCCGATCCCTCGAGCCGCACCAGTGACGACGACGGTCCCGCTCAAGGAAGGGCCTTTCCGATATGACCGGCATCCAACCGCACGATCTCGCCCGTCGGACCGTCGGGCTCGGTCAGATATCGGGTCCAGCGCTCGACCGTCTCCGGTTCAGTCGTGTCGCCCACCGCGATCACGTTCACGGGAACGCCGGCCTTCCGCAGCTCGATGGCGGCGGTTCGAGCCGCCGACAAGAGACCTGTCGCCACCATCGCCGAAGGCGCTCCTCGCCGGCCCAGGAGGTCGTCGCCGTGGACCACGTACACGATCGGGTTGGAGTCGCGTGCCGCCTCCTGGCTGCCGGCGAATGCCCGCAGCAGCGTCGCGCGGGCCGTCTCCCAGTCGGGGACGGTGTCGGAGGCGTCGAAACGGAAGACGGACATGGAGTGCTTCACGATACGAGGAGTGCCCGGTCGGACACCAGCCGTTCGACCTCGTCGGGGGTGGCTCCCAACTCCGCCAGGATTTCGGGACCGTGCTGGCCCAGCGTCGGAGGGGGAGACTCGGCGCGGGCGGGGGTGGTGTCGATTCGCAGCGGTGACCCGACTCCCCGGAGGCTCCCGGCCTTGGGATGTCGGTATTCGTAGATCATCTGGTTGTGTTCGATCTGGGGGTCTCGCTCGACACCCGCGAAGTCGAGTAGGCGACCCACTGGCAATCCGGCTTCGGTGAGCAGGGTCACCCAATCTTCGGTCGTCCGTTGCCGAAACAGTGGGGTGAGTTCGTCGACCAGATCGCGCCGATTCTGCATTCGAGCATCATTGGTCGGATACCGGTCGGCCAAGTCCGGCCGCCCTAGGACCTCACAGAGGATTTGGTAGTGCCGATCGGAGACGATGGCCAGGGCCATGTGCCCGTCGGCGGTCTCGAAGATCTGATTGGGCGCCAGATAAGGGGAGGCAGTGCCGGTCCTCGGCGGCTGGTTTTCCGTGGCGAAATAGAGGGCCCACCAGCCCGACTGGACCGCCAGCAGCCCGTCGCGCAGGGAGACGTCCACCCGCCGGCCCCGGCCGGTGCGGGCCCGTTCCACCAGAGCGGACGAGATCAAGAGCGCGGCGTTGGTGGCGGCCACGTAGTCGCCGATCGTCGTGGCCGTCTTCTGCGGAGGGTCACCTTCCCGGCCGGTGATCGCCACCATGCCGGATTCGGCCTGGAAGACGACGTCGATACCGGCTCGCTCCGCGTAGGGGCCGTCGGCACCGAAGGCGGACACCACGGCATACACGGCGCCCGGGTTGATCTCACGGACGTCCGTCTCGCCCAGCCCCATCCGCTCCATGGCTCCGTGGCGGAGATTGTTGAGGATCACGTCGGCGCTCTCCACCAGTCGGCGCAGCCACCGGCGGCCATCCGGATGCTTGGGGTCGAGAGCGATCGACCGCTTCCCGCGATTGACCGCCATGAAGAAGACCGACTCGCCCTCGATGTGCGGGCCGAAGTTTCGTCCTAGGTCTCCTCCGGGCGGTTCCACCTTCAGGACGTCGGCTCCCAGGTCGGCCAGCAACATTCCGGCGTAGGGCGCGGCGATCAGGTTGCCGAACTCGATGACCCGTATGCCGCTCAGGGGACCGGCGGTCATGCCGCCTCGACGACCGCCGCGATGCCCTGACCCACCCCGATGCACATCGTCACCAGGCCGTAGCGACCGCCCCGCCTCTTCAGTTCGTGGACCAGGGTGGTGAGGATCTTGGCTCCCGATGCGCCCAGCGGGTGGCCCAGAGCGATGGCGCCGCCGTTCACGTTCACCCGCGCCGGGTCCAATTCGAGTTCCCGGATGACGGCCAAAGACTGAGCGGCGAAGGCCTCGTTGAGCTCGATCAGATCGAGATCCTCCACGCCGATGCCCGCCCGCTCCAGGGCGAGTCGGGAAGCCGGGACAGGCCCGATCCCCATGATGTCGGGGTCGACACCGGCGACGGCCGACGAGACGATGCGGGCGATCGGCTCGAGTTCGTGGGATCTGATTCCCTCAGCAGTGGCGAGGAGAACGGCGGCAGCACCGTCGTTCATCTGGGAGGAGTTGCCGGCAGTCACCGTTCCGCCCTCACGGAACACCGGTCTCAGCCGCGCCAGGGCCTCCAACGACGTATCCGGCCGGGGGCCTTCGTCGACGTAGATGGTGACGGTCTCCCGCCGCCTGTGGTCCGTGGGAGCCTCCACCGGCACGATCTCGTTCTCGAACTTCCCCTCGGCGTTGGCGTTCAATGCCCGCTCATGAGACTCCAAGGCGAAACGGTCCTGTTCCTCCCGGGAGACTTTCCAGCGTTCCGCCACCTCCTCGGCGGTCTCACCCATTGAGAGACAGCCATGCAACTGGCGCATGCGGGGATTCACGAGACGCCAACCGAGGGTCGTGTCCGCCACCACGGGTGCGCCGGTGGCGAAGGCTCGTTCGGGCTTCATCATCACGTAGGGGGCGCGGCTCATCGATTCGGAACCGCCTGCCACCATCGCCTCACCCCAACCGGCCGCCAGAGCGTGGGAGGCGGACAACACTGCCTGCAATCCGGAGCCACACAAACGGTTGACCGTCACTCCGGGAACGGTGTCGGGCAAACCCGCCAACAGGGCGGCCATTCGTCCGACGTTGCGGTTGTCCTCGCCTGCCTGGTTGGCCGCTCCCCACACCACGTCGGCCACCGTCGTCGGGTCGACCCGGGGATTGCGCTCCATCAATCCCGCTATCGCCCGAGCCGCCAGATCGTCCGGCCGCACATGGGCGAGGGCTCCACCCAGCTTGCCCACCGGGGTGCGGCAAGCATCGACGATGAAGACATCCGTCATGAGCCTCCATCATCGCAGAGGAAGTCGGATCAGGACTCAACTCCGCCCGTTCGCGGGCCGATAGTCAGTCGGTAGGCGCGGAGATAGAGGAATGAATCTCTCAGGGACACTCTCAGACTGGACCGTTTCCGACCTCCTCAACGTGATGAAGGTGACGGGCAAGACGGCCAGCCTCCACATCAAGGGAGATCGGACCGGCACCGTTCACTTCATCGAGGGGAAAGTGGTGGGAGCCGCCCTGGACGGCAAAGCCGTGCCATCCGGGGATTTCGAGTCCCGGACCGTCGCTTCCGACGCGCTGTTCGTGCTGAACACGGTCCAGGAGGGGATCTTCGAGGTGGGACCCTTCGAGGGACCCGAGGCCCAAGGCTGGGATGTCGAGGATCTGGTCTCCGACATGCAGCAGCTGGGCGGATTGGAGGAAGACCTCGCTGGAGCCGGTGTCCGGGATTCCTACGTGGTGTTCAAGGAAGAGATCGAGCAGGCCGTCACCGTCGAGGTCGAGGATTGGTGGGCCATAGCATCGCTGGTCTCGGTGCTCTCGTTCGGCCAACTGGAAGACGTCTTCGGTCGAGGCCGGGCGATCCGTCTGCTCCACGCCTTGTGGCGGATGGGTCTGATCGAGACTCTCGATGAGTTGCCCGAGAACGTCACCCCCACCCCTGAGGTCATCCTCGCCCCACAGGAACCCGCTCCAACTCCGTCGGCTGTCGACCTGTCGCAACTCGACGAGCAAGGATCCGTAGAACCGATCGAACCCGCCCCCGTCACGGTCGACCACGAACCCGACGACGCCTGGCTCGACGAGATCGCATCGGCGGCAGAGGGTCTCGACGGGGATGCCGAGGACAAAGACACCTCGAGCGAGAGCCGGACCGTGTTGGGCGTGGCTGCACCCGCTTCCACGGTTCTGACGGGATCGGTCCTCGACGAGATGCGCCGCCTCCGCAGCCGTCCCAGCGACTGATTCGAAGGCACCGGCCGCCCGCGGCGCCATTAACGTCGCGGCGATGACCACGCACGACCGTCCCCTCTTCGTCGGCATCGCCGGCGGCTCGGGTTCGGGGAAGTCGACCATCTGTACCGCTTTGCTCGAAGCCCTGCCGGATCTCGCTCTGGTCCAGCACGACGCCTACTACCGGGACCGGACCGACCTCGACTTCGAGGAGCGCAGCCGACTCAACTACGACCATCCGGACTCACTCGAGACGGATCTCCTCATCGATCATCTCGACCGGCTGGCCGAGGGACAACCGATCCCCCGCCCCGTCTACGACTTCTCCCAGCATCTCCGGTCCCGGGAGTTCGTGGCCATCGAGCCAGCCGATGTTGTCCTGGTGGAGGGCATCCTGGTCCTGGCCGACAAGGAATTGCGCCAGCGCCTCGACCTGAAGATCTATGTGGACACCGACCCTGATCTGCGTTTGGCACGCCGACTCACGCGCGACATCGAAGAGCGGGGCCGAACGGTGGACTCGGTGCTGGCCCAATACTTCGACACGGTGCGGCCCATGCATCTCGAGTTCGTCGAACCGTCGAAGCGGTACGCCGACCTGATCATTCCCGAGGGTTACAACCCCCGGGCGGTGGCGACCGTCGTCGAGATGCTCCGCGCCAGGCTCGGTAGCGAGCTCACGGCTCGGATCTGACGTCTTCGTATACTCGCCCGCATGTCTCTCGAGAACCAGAGCCGTCCCACCGTCGCCATCTTGGGGGCCGGGGCTATGGGCGAGGCACTCCTACGTGGCCTCCTGACGGCCGGTTGGACCCCTGATTCCATAGGGGTGGCTGCCCGACGGCCGGAACGGGCTGAGGCGGTGGAAGCGGCAACGGGATGTCGGGTGTCGCTCGATCCGGTCGAGGCGGTGGCCGGACGCTCGGTCATCGTGGTAGCCACCAAGCCGAGAGACGTCGCGGGACTCCTGGATCAGATCGCCAAGGCCGTCGCCCCGCCCCAGGTGGTGGTGTCGGTGGCGGCGGGGGTGCCGATCCAGGAGTTCGAAAAGCGTCTCGGCGAGATCGCCGTGGTGCGAGCCATGCCCAACACCCCCGCGCTGGTGGGTGAGGCGGTCACGGCGGTTGCGGCCGGGACACATGCCAACGAAGACGCCGTGGAGGCAGCCG
The DNA here is from genome assembly GCA_035304485.1 of Acidimicrobiia bacterium. Taxonomy (GTDB): domain Bacteria; phylum Actinomycetota; class Acidimicrobiia; order Spongiisociales; family ZC4RG35; genus ZC4RG17. Next base: position 19,471 of record DATGPZ010000005.1, read on the forward strand.
TCTCGGTCTTGAGCGCAGTGGGGAAGGTACGTCGACTGGACGAATCGCTCATCGATGCCGCCACCGCCGTCTCGGGTACTGGCCCGGCATATGTGTTCCTCCTCGCTGAAGCGTTGATCGAAGCAGCCGTTCGTGAAGGTCTGCCTCGGGACGTGGCCGAGACTCTCGTCCATCAAACGGTGCGCGGAGCCGGTCATCTCCTCACTGATTCCGACAAGAACGCTGCCGAGCTCCGGAGCCAGGTCACGTCCCCCGGTGGGACGACTGCGGCTGCGGTGCACGTATTGGAGGAGTCCGGTTTCCGGGCCCTGGTCGAAGATGCTGTGCGGGCCGCCGCCGAGCGAGCCCGCCAGTTGGGATCCAGCCCGCAGTGACGCTCTTCTCCCGAGCGGTGACCGCTGTGACCGCAGCGGCCCCGGTGGAGCGGCTGATCACAGGTTCCCGGGCAGGCCGGGCCCTCGCATCGCGATTCGTGGCGGGAGACGATCTGGCATCCGGAGCGGAGGTCGCCACCGGCCTGGCGACGGAGGGTCTGAAAGTGTCGTTGGACCTGCTCGGCGAGGAGGTCCACGACGTCGAGGGTGCGAACCGTGCGGTCGAGGGGTATCTCCAGGTGTTGGACGTCATCGGTTCGAACCGGCTCGACGCCAACATCTCGGTCAAACTCACCCAGTTGGGGCTGGCGATCCGAGAGGAGATGGCCCGATCGGCGATCGACCGCTTGGCTGAGCGGGCAGCAGAGGTCGGCACCACCGTGACCATCGACATGGAGGACTCCCGTTACACCGAGGCCACGGTGGACATCTATGCCGATGCTCAAAGCCGGCATGGGAATCTCGGTGTGTGTCTGCAGGCGTATCTGTTCCGGACGCCATCCGACCTCGAGAGGCTCGAAGGACTAGGAGGTCACATCCGCCTCTGCAAGGGTGCCTACCGGGAGCCGCCCACGGTCGCTTTCCAATCCCGCCACGAGGTGGATGCTGCCTTCCGCCGGCTCCTCATGGTCCTGATGCGGAGCCCGTCCACCCGGCCGGCGATCGCGACTCACGACCCCGAGATGATCCGCCTGGCGCTGGCGCTCGCGGAGGAGCGGGACGCAGGATTCGAATTCCAGATGCTCTACGGAGTCCGTCCGGCAGAACAACGTCGACTGGCGGCGGCCGGCCACGACGTGCGGGTCTACGTTCCGTTCGGGTCGAGCTGGTACCCGTACCTGACCCGCCGGCTGGCCGAGCGCCCCTCCAACCTCGGCTTCTTCCTGCGCGCTCTGGTATCTGTCGCCGAGCGAACCTGACCATTCCTTGGACATTCCTTGGAGTAGTCGACAGTTCGCAGCCCAAGCCGACGTCACTCGCTCGGAACTAAGCTGCAGTGACGACCAGAGAACGGGAGACCGACCCATGCTGAAGCGAATCTGGGGCTACCTCAAGCAACTCTTTCGGGGGTTCGCCGAATCGGCGATGGATCCAGAAGTCGAGATCGAGCAGGCGATCAGCGAGGCGCGCGCCGCTGACCAGCGCCTCCGAAATCAGGCAGCCAAGGTGATCGCCCATCGCACCCAGCTCGAGTCGCGAATCGAACAAGCTGCCTCCGATGTCGGCGAGGCTCGCGAGATGGCCAAGCAGGCCCTGCTTCGGGCCGAGGAGGCCAAGAACAGCGGCGACGCCGAGCAGTTGGACAAGTGGACGAGGGCTGCACAGTCCCTGGCCATGAAGATCCAGGCGGCGGAGTCCAACCTCAACGGCCTGAAGGAACAGTACGAGGTCGCTCTCCAGCAGGCGGAGGACGCCAAGGCGGCGGTTCAGCAGAACGCCATGCGGGTCCAGGAGTTGGCGGCCAAGCGGATGCAGCTGCTCGGCAAGCTGGAGCAGGCCAAGATGCAGGAAGCGGTCAACTCGGCGATCGAGTCGATGGGCGCCTCGCTGGAGCGGGAAGCTCCCTCCTTGCGCCAGGTCGAGGAGAAGATCGAAAGCCGTCTGTCCACCGCCAAGGCCCACGGTGAGTTGCGTGAAGTCACTCCCGAAGGGGCCGAACGGGAGCTGCGTGAGGCGGTGTCACTCAGTCAGGCCGACGCCAAGCTGGAGGAACTCCGCCAGGAGTTGGGCCTGAACTGACTGTCGACAAACAGATCCTCCGAGACGAGGCGTGGGCTCGGCTCCGGGCGGCCGGCGCAGCCCGCTTTCCGGGAGTCGAAGGGCGGATTCCGAATTTCATCGGCGCCGAGGCGGCGGCGCGGCGGCTGGGCGAGGAACCCGTGTGGCGCGAGGCTGCGGTGCTCAAGTGCAATCCCGACTCCCCTCAGTTGCCCGTCCGCAAGCGCGCCCTCGAGGAGGGCAAGACGATCTACATGGCGGTTCCGCGTCTGGCCGACCCTCGTCCCTTCTGGCGGCTCGACCCCGAGAGGCTGACCGAGCCTCCTCACAGAGTCGCCTCGATCAAGGGAGCCTCGACCCATGGCGAACCGATATCGCTCGACGAGATGGAGCCGATCGACCTCGTCGTGTGCGGATCCGTTGCCGTGGATTCTGCCGGGGCTCGCTTGGGGAAAGGCGGTGGTTACTCGGATCTGGAGTTCGCTCTGGCGGTCGAAAACGGCCTCATCCGCCCGAGCACGAAGGTGGTCACCACCGTCCACCCCAGTCAGGTCATCGATCCCGGTGTCATTCCGATGACCGAACACGACTTCCCGCTCGATCTGATCGTGACCCCGGACGAGGTCATCGTCACCGAGACGGCAATGCCGCGTCCTGGCGGGGTGCTCGACGACCATCTGGACGCTGAAAAGCGCTCAGCCATTCCGGTCCTCGCCCGCGACGGCGCTGGGTGAGGGGAGAACGGAGGTCGGGCTCCGGACGCCTACACTGCCCCGCCAGATGGCGCTGACCGAAACCGAGGATCGTCTCGAAGTAGCCGAAGAGCCCCGGCGTCGCTTGCCGACTGCAGCGCGGCTCCTGGGAGCCCTGGGGATTCTGGTGGCCCTCAGCGTTCTCGCGCTCTGGTGGCTGGGCACTCTCGCCACCCATCCCGTGTTCGAGGTGGGGCGAGTCATCTTCGGGAACGTACCGGGTCCCGTGATCGCCGTCTTCTACATGGGTGTCGCCGCCGGCCTGTGGCTATCGATCCACCTCTTCAAGCTCCGGGCCCACAACTGGGAACGGGGCAAACCCGAGCAGCGCACCGGACGATGGCTGGAGCGCATCAAGCGGTTGGACGCGGGCCTGCGGATGAAGACTCTGATGCGCGATCGCACCGCCGGGTTGATGCACTCGATGGTGTACTACGGATTCCTCGTCCTGTTCCTGGGAACGGTCACTCTCGAGATCGATCACCTACTTCCCTCGAATCTCAAGTTCCTCCATGGTGGCTTCTACCAGGGATATTCAGCCGTGCTGGATCTGGCAGGTGTGGTGTTCCTTGGGGGTCTGGGATGGGCGGCCTGGCGTCGATACCTGCAACCGCCGTGGCGGATCCGCTCCAAGACCAAGCCTGAGGACGGCTGGATCCTGGCGACACTCGCCCTCATCGGCGTGACCGGTTTCACCACCGAGGCGGCCAGGATCGCACTGGTCGACCGGCCCGCCTTCGAAGTCTGGTCGTTCGTGGGACTCCCGCTTTCCCGCCTCGTTCCCGATGCCTCTGCCGGCATCGTCCACCAAGTGTCGTGGGTGGTGCACGCTGCCGCCTTCGTCGCCCTGCTCGTGGTCATCCCCACCACGAAACTCCGTCACATGTTCACGTCTCCCGCCAACCTCTTCCTCCAACCGCGCCAGCGGCCGAAGGGGGCGATGCGCGAGATGCCCAACCTGATGGAGGTCGAGGACATCGACACCATCGGCGCCTCGGTGGTGGAAGACCTGACCTGGAAGCAGATCTTCGACACGGACGCCTGCACGATCTGTGGGCGCTGCACCTCCGTGTGCCCGGCCAACATCACGGGAAAGCCACTCGATCCCCGCGAGATGGTCCTGAAGACGGGGGAGGTGGCCTCGGTGTCGGCGGGTGTCTCCCCTCCTGTCTCGCTGGAGGAGGGAATCCAGATCGAAGGCTCGGAGCTGTTCAGCCGGGTGGAGCCGGTGGAAGCCTGGTCATGCACGACGTGCAAGGCGTGCGACGAGATCTGCCCGGTCGGCATCGACATCCTCGACCGGATCCTCGACATGCGCCGCTACCTGACCCTCATGGAGTCGAACTTCCCGACCTAGCTGGGCAAGGCGTTCGTGGCGATGGAGACCCAGGGCAATCCGTGGGGGATCTCCCAGGAGCAGAGGGCGGATTGGACCAAGGAGCTCGACTTCGAGGTTCCGATCCTGGGCGAGCCCGGCGTCGACCAGGTGGAGTACCTCTGGTTCGTGGGCTGCGCCGGTTCGTTCGACGACCGGAACACCGCAGTGTCCGTCTCTCTCGCCCGCCTGTTGCACAAGGCCGGGATCTCTTTCGCCATCCTGGGCCAGCGCGAGGTGTGCAACGGTGATCCGGCTCGACGGGCGGGCAACGAGTACGTGTGGCAACAACTCGCCCTCCAGAACATCCAGACTTTCGAGGACCTCGGAGTCCGCAAGGTCATCACCCAGTGCCCCCACTGCTTCAACACGCTGGCCAACGAGTACCCCCAGATGGGTGGTGAGTACGAGGTCGTGCATCACACTCAGCTGCTGGCCGAATTGCTGCGCCAGGGCCGGCTGGATCGGGGTGCCGGGAGCGGCAACCGCCGCAAGGTCACCTACCACGATCCCTGTTACCTGGGTCGTCACAACGACATATACATGGCGCCTCGCCACGTGGTGGCGGCGACGGGCGACGTCGAAATGGTCGAGATGCGTCGCCACGGGACCAAGGCGCTGTGCT
>DATGPZ010000006.1:0-22516 GCA_035304485.1 Acidimicrobiia bacterium
GCACTGTCCCAGCATCTATCTCGCATTGCAGCCGAAAGGCTCCTACATCGGCCTCGGAAGCTGGCGGCCCGACGCAAGAACCGCCCGGGCGATACGCCTCGCCATCGTCGAGCGACCGGACGAATGGAAGGCCGCCACCGCCGACCTTCGGCTCGCAGGGGACTCGCTCAAACGTCCGCCGCGTGGATTCGACCCCCACCACGAGCTGATCGCCGACCTCGAGCGGAAAGACTTCGCTGTCTCAGAGCGGCTCACACAGTCCGAGGTCACCAGCGACGATTTCGTGGAGCGGGTCATGGTCCGATGCAGGGCGAGTGCTCCACTCCTTGGATTTCTGTGCCGCGCCGTGGGGGTTTCGTTCTGAGGAGATGGCGCCGTTGCCGCTCGGGTGCACAGGAGATAGACTCGCCCGACGATGACTGACCGCAGCCGGACCTGGTGGTGGGCCTTCCGTTGATAGGGCTCCGCGCGCCAGAACCGACTCGAACCGCCGCCGGAGCCACCGGCGGCTTTTTTCATATCCGAGTACCCGGGAGAACCGATGTCCACTGAAAGCACGACCCGCAGAGTCTTCTCCGGTATCCAACCCACGGGGGAGTTGCACCTCGGCAACTACGTGGGCGCCTTGCGCAACTGGGTGACGATGCAGGACGAATACGACGAGACCATCTACTGCGTCGTCGACCTGCACGCGATGACCGTGCCTTACGACGTGGCCGAGTTCCACGCCGCCCGTCTGCGCACGGCCAAGATCCTGCTCGCCGTGGGAATCGACCCCAACCGGTCGCTCCTCTACTACCAGTCGCAGGTGCCCCACCACGCCGAGCTCACCTGGATCCTCGGGACCATCACCGGTTTGGGCCAGCTCGAGCGGATGACCCAGTTCAAGGAGAAGTCCGACAAGGCGGGCCAAAACCTGGGACTGCTGTCTTACCCGGTGTTGATGGCGGCCGACATTCTCATCCACCGGGTCCACGCCGTGCCCGTCGGCGACGATCAGACCCAACACCTGGAGCTGACCCGTGACCTCGCTGAACGCTTCAACAGCCGGTTCGGCGAGGTCTTCCCGATCCCCGAACGCATCACCCCCGAGATCGGAGCCCGGGTGATGTCGCTACAGGATCCGACATCGAAGATGTCCAAGTCGGATCCGAACCCCAACTCCCGAATCCTGCTCGTCGACGAGCCTGACGTGATCGAGAAGCGGATCAAGTCGGCCGTGACCGACTCGGAGACGACCGTCGCCTTCGACTGGGAGCGCAAACCCGGCATCTCCAACCTGTTGGAGCTGTTCTCGTTCTTCAGCGGGCGGAAGATCGACGACCTGGTCGACGAGTACGCCGACGCCGGGTACGGCCGGTTCAAGGCAGCGGTGGCCGAGGCGGTGATCGAAGGTCTCACCCCCATCCGCACCCGCTACAAGCAACTCGACGACGCCGAGGTCGCCTCGATCATGGAGCGGGGCGCTCTCGACGCCCGGGCGCGAGCGGAGCGCTCGATGCGAGAGATCCGGGAGGTCGTGGGCCTGTCCGGTCACTGAGGGTCTCAGAACCGGAGCCAGGCTCCGGCCTGTTCCAGTTGCTCGAGGATCTCGCGCGGCAAGAGCAGGACCAAAGCCGCCACCAGGTTGAAGCCGCCGTGGATGAATATCGCCGGGCCCAGCCGGTCGTGCCGGAGGGTGACGTGGGCGAGAACCAGGCCGACGATCACGATCTGGATGAACACGATCACTCCGGCCGGGACCGATGTGACCCCCACCAGGTGGAAGGCGGCGAACACGAGTGAGGTGATCAGGACGATCGCCCTCCGGGAACGGTTCTGCAGGGCCCGCAGGAGGATCCCGCGGAACATCAGCTCCTCGCTGAGGGGGGCCATGAACGTGGCCACCGCCACCATGACGATCTTGGTCCCAGGGGTGTCGAGGCCCATGAAGGCGTCGGCCAGTTCCTGGCTGGGACCACCTTCCGGCATGAGCAGTCCCTGCAACGGAGCCAACAGGACCGACAGGCCGATCTGGAGGGCGACACCCACCCCGACGTAGAGCAGATCGGTCAGCCTCAGATCGAAACCGAGGCTGTCGAAGCCGAGGCCCCGCATGCGGCTGATCAACGCCAGCACGCCGACACTGCCGACGAACTGGCCCACCAGCGACGAGAGCAGGGCCACGTTCGGGTCGGGGGTGAGGGCGGCGGCGATGACGTATCCGACCATGGAGCCGCCGAGCGCGCCCAGGACCACCAGCACGAGATCGACGATGGTCCAGCGGTCTGTCATGGCCCGTGGAGGGTAACGCCGTCGGGCACCGAAGGCTTTGGTAGCCTGGGCGCCGGCATCACCGGCGGAGGAACAGCGCGTGGAAATCGACATCGGTATCGGCAAGTCGGGTCGTCAGGCCTACGGATTCGACGACATAGCCATCGTCCCCAGCCGACGGACTCGGGATCCCGACGACGTCGACATCAGCTGGCAGCTCGACGCCTTCAAATTCGAACTCCCGATGCTGGGAGCCGCCATGGACGGAGCGCTCAGCCCCGCCACCGCCATCGAGATCGGTCGCCTCGGCGGCCTGGGCGTCCTCAATCTCGAGGGTCTGTGGACTCGCTACGAGGATCCGGAACCGTACTTCGCCGAGATCGCCGAGTTGGAGCCCGACAAGGCCACCCGACGGATGCAGGAGATCTACCTGGAGCCGATCAAGCCCGACCTGGTCGGCCAGCGGGTGGCGGAGATCAAGGCGGCCGGAGTCGTCACCGCAGCCAGCCTCACCCCCCAGCGGGTCAAGGAGCTCTCGCCGATGGCACTCCAGGGTGGATTGGACATCCTGGTCATCCAGGGAACCGTCGTGTCTGCCGAGCACGTCTCGTCGCGGGAGGAGCCACTCAACCTCAAGGAGTTCATCGCCGACTGCGAGGTTCCGGTCATCGTCGGTGGCTGTGCCTCCTACTCCACCGCCCTGCACCTGATGCGGACGGGAGCGGTGGGCGTGCTGGTCGGGGTCGGTCCCGGTGCCGCCTGCACCACCCGGGGTGTGCTCGGCGTGGGTGTTCCGCAGGCGACGGCGATCGCCGACGCCGCCGGCGCCAGGATCCGCTATCTCGATGAGACCGGTCGTTACGTGCACGTCATCGCCGACGGAGGCATGCGCACCGGAGGCGACGTCGCCAAGGCGATCGCTTGTGGAGCCGACGCGGTGATGATCGGCTCGCCGCTGGCCGCTGCCGCCGAAGCGCCGGGCCGCGGCATGCACTGGGGGATGGCCACCTTCCATCCCACCCTGCCCCGCGGGGCGCGGGTCGAGGTCGGCCGTCTCGGGACGCTGGAGGAGATCCTGGTGGGTCCCGCCTACGAGAACGACGGACGGCGCAACCTCTTCGGAGCCCTGCGTGTCTCGCTGGCGACCACGGGCTACTCCGACATCAAGGAGTTCCAGAAGGCGGAAGTGATGATCGCTCCTTCGCTGCAGACCGAAGGCAAGGCGTTGCAGCGGAGCCAGCGGGTGGGGATGGGGTGACGGTCCCCGAGACCGACACCGTTCTCGTCGTCGACTTCGGGGCCCAGTACGCCCAACTGATCGCCCGCCGGGTCCGGGAAGCCCACGTCCACTCCGAGATCGTCGGTCGCGACATCACGGCCGAGGAGATCCGGAAGCGACGCCCTGTGGGCCTGATCCTGTCGGGTGGTCCCGCCTCCGTCTACGCCGAGGACGCCTACCGTCTCGACCCGGAGATCCTGGATCTCGGGATACCGATCCTCGGCATCTGCTACGGCCATCAGCTGCTCGCCGACCTCGCCGGAGGCAAGGTCGAGAACACCGGCCGTGCGGAGTACGGCAAGACTCCCCTCGAGGTGACCTCCGAGTCGGTCCTCATGGGCGACCTCCCGGCTGAACAGGAGGTGTGGATGAGCCACCGGGACCAGGTCTCGGAGCCCCCGCCCGGGTTCGTGGGCGTCGCCACCAGCCCTGGAGCCCCGGTAGCTGCCATGGAGGATCGGGAGCGGGGTCTCTACGGCGTCCAGTTCCATCCCGAAGTGGCCCACACGCCACGCGGCAACGAGATCCTGCGTCATTTCCTCTACGAGGCATGTGGCGCCCGTCCCACCTGGACGGCGTACTCGATCATCGAGTCCCAGGTCGAGAAGATCCGGTCCCAGGTCGGCGAAGACCGCGTCATCTGTGCGCTCTCGGGGGGAGTCGACTCGGCGGTGGCGGCCGCCCTCGTCCACGAGGCGGTGGGTGACCGGCTGACCTGCATCTTCGTCGATCATGGTCTCCTCCGGGCCGGGGAAGCCGAACAGGTGGAAGAGACGTTCCGCGGTCACTTCGAGGTCGACCTGATCCACGTCAAGGCGGCCGACCGGTTCCTGGGTCTCCTCGAGGGCGTCACCGACCCGGAACAGAAGCGCAAGATCATCGGCGAGACCTTCATCCGGGTGTTTGAGGAGACGGCGGCCGAGGTGGGCGACGCCCGCTTCCTCGTCCAGGGGACTCTGTACCCGGACGTGATCGAGTCGGGCAGTGCCTCGGCGGCGACGATCAAGACCCACCACAACGTGGGCGGACTGCCCGAGGACATGCAGTTCGAGCTGGTCGAGCCGCTGCGCGACCTGTTCAAAGACGAGGTTCGGGTGGTCGGCGAAGAGCTCGGTTTGCCGCCCGACATCGTGTGGCGCCAGCCTTTCCCCGGACCCGGTTTGGCCGTGCGAATCATCGGGGAGGTGACCCGGGAGCGGCTCGATACCCTGCGGGCCGCCGACCAGATCATCCTCGAGGAGATCCGGCGGGCCGGTCTGTACCGGGACATCTGGCAGGCGTTCGGCGTGTTGCCGGCGATCCGGACCGTCGGGGTCCAAGGCGACGGCCGCACCTACGCCTACCCGCTGATCATCCGGGCCGTGACCTCGGAGGATGCCATGACCGCCGACTGGGCACGGCTCCCGTATGAGCTGCTCGAGACGATGTCCAACCGGATCATCAACGAGGTGCCGGGCATCAACCGGGTGGCCTACGACATCTCCTCCAAGCCCCCGGCGACGATCGAGTGGGAGTAGCGTGATATCGGAGGTCGTTCCGCTTCCGATACGCGTTACTCAAGGCGGCGGAGCCACCACCCGATATTTCGACTGAGATCGTCAGCGATCCGGTAGGGGCGACGGCCGTCGAGCTGAAGGGAGCGTCGCCCGTCGGTCGATGGCGCTCTGACAGTCACGAATCGAAAGTGCACGTGGAGCCACAGGAATCGCCCGATCTGAACGAGCTCTTCCAGCGGGAGTTGGAGGAACGCTCGGACTCTCTCGTGAAGGCGGCGCGCCGCCTCCTCGTCGAGAGCCTGGACCCGTCCGATTTCGAGACGGCGATCCGCGACGCCCACACCATCAAGGGCTCCGGTCGGCTGATGGGCGAGGACAAGATTGCCGAGGCGGCGGCCGCCCTCGAAGAAGCATGGCGAGCGCTGGAGGAACAGAGGCTGCAGCCGGCCACCGAGGTGGCGGCGGCTCTGGCCGAGCTGGCCGAGCGCCTGCCCGGCGCGACGTCGAGCGACGGGGAGGTCGCCCTCGACAAGGCGGTAGGGCGTCTCAACCGCGCTTTCAGTTCAGCCAACGGGAACGGCGGCTACGGCCCGCCGGACCCGGGAGCATTGGGCGGCCTCCTGTCGACGGTGACGACCTCGCTGCTGGATGGCGTGACCCGGGTCGACACCGGACAGCTCTACCGACTCGTCAACCGCTTGGTGGAGGTCTCGCTCGACACCAACGCGTTGGCCGACCTGTCGCTCGTCAACCTCGAAGGCGGGGATCCCAAGAAGCTCCTGAACGCCTGGCGCGCCCACATGCAGCGGCTGACGCTTTCGATGGAGGAGGTGCAGGAGCAGGCGGTCGCTCTCGCCAACATCCCGTTCCGGGAAGCAGCGGAGACCTTCCCCCAGTTCATCCGCTATCTGGGCCGCAAGCTCGGCAAAGACGTGCGCTTCGTCCTCTCCGGGGACGAAGTCGAACTGGATCGCCAGATCGTCGAGCAGCTCCGTGAGCCCCTCCGCCACCTCCTGGTGAACGCGGTCGATCACGGGCTGGAGCCACCCGACGTTCGAACCGCCCACGGCAAATCCGCCACCGGAACGGTCACGGTCCATGTACAGCGGCGGGGAGACCGGGTCCGGATCAGTGTCAGCGACGACGGTGCCGGGATCAACTGGAAACAGGTCGAGATCCGGGCCGCCGACATGGGGCTTCCCATCACGGACGACCTCACCCCGGCTCTACTGCGCCCCGACTTCTCCACCCGCCCGGTTCCCGACGACTTCAGCGGAACCGGGGAGGGCCTCAGCGTCGTGGCCGACATGGTGGAACGCGTGCACGGCGGGATGCAGATCGAATCGGTGCCCGACGAAGGCACCACTGTCGTCCTCACGCTCCCCGTCTCCCTCGTCCTCCAGAACATGGTGGTGGTGGTCGTTGGCGATCAGTTCTGGGGCATCCCCGAGACGTCGGTGGTGGGTTCCATGGCGTTGAGCGATCCCTCGCTCCGGTATGCCGACGGCCAACCCGAGGTCCGTTTCGAGGGGGCGCCGATCCCGGTCGTGTCACTGGCCAACGCAGTCGGGCTACCCCCCGAGCCCGACCAGGAGGTCGTGATCGTCTCCGGCCGGGCCGGCCTCGTGGCCGTCACGGTCCCCGAGATCGTCGACCGGCGTCGGGTGGCGGTCAAGGATCTGGGGCCGATCCTGGAGGGGGCGGCCCACATAACCGCCGCCGCCTTCCTGGGCGGGGGAGAGGTCCTGGTGGTGATCGACCCTCACTACCTCTCCGAGTTCGCCCGCTCCCAGCCTCCTGCCGACGGGCGGCGTCCCAGCGTCCTGGTCGTGGACGATTCGGCCGGTGTCCGCCAGCTCATCTCGGCGACCTTGAGCGGGGCGGGATTCGATGTCGTGTTGGCGGCCGGGGCGCGTGAGGCGGTCCAGCGCTTGTCCGAGTCCTCGATGGATGCCCTGGTCGTCGATTACTCGATGCCCCGCTCGTCGGGGGTCGACCTGGTGCGTGCCCTCCGGGCTGCTGACGTCGACATCCCGATCGTGATGGTCTCGGGCGTCGCCAGCGCCGAAGAGCAGAAGGCGGCCTGGGAAGCCGGGGTCGACGCCTACATGGACAAGTTCGACCTCCGCAAGGGTGTCCTGACCACGACCATCCGGCGTCTGATAGCGGACAATGACAGGTGACCACCCGGTACCCTGTCGAAAGGTCGCTCTGAGAGAAGTCGAGGACAAGCGTGCCTGAGTGGCTCAACATGGCCGTTCTCGCCGTCGGTGTCGCCGCGATGGCGGCTGCAGGCTGGTTCGCAGTCCGTTCCAGCCTGCGGGTGCGCGAAGCGGAAAGGGCAGCCGAGGAGGCCCACTCGATCAAGAACGACTTCGTCGCCATGGTGAGTCACGAGCTCCGGACGCCCCTCACCTCGATCGCCGGGTTCGCCGACACCCTGATCACCGGTTGGAAGGACCTCCCTGAAGGAGAGGTGGACGAGTTCCTCTCCTACATCCACAAGCAAGCCCTGTACCTGGGGGACCTGGTCGAGGACGTCCTGGTCATCCCGCGGCTCGAGGCGGGACGGCTCCGCTTTCGTCCCGAGTTGTTCGACCTGGGAAAGATCGTGCGCGAGGTCACCGACCTGCTGGTGGCCACGGATTCCTCGCGGGACGTGGTCGTGTCCATGCCCACCGGTGTGATGGTCGACGCCGATCCCAAGCGGGTCCAGCAGGTGGTTCGCAACCTGCTGGAGAACGCCCGCAAGTACGGCGGTGAGCAGGTGCTGGTCGAGGGCTTCGGATACGGAGACCACTACGTGATCGTGGTGGCCGACAACGGTCCCGGGGTGCCGGATGTCGCCTCGGAGAGGATCTTCGAGCACTTCGAGCAGTTGTCGAAGGGCGACGCCCGTTCGTCGTCCGGGATCGGTCTGGGTCTGCCCATCGCCCGACGACTGGCCCGGGCCATGGGCGGTGACGTCTGGTACGAGCGGCGCTTTCCGACCGGGAGCCGTTTCTGTTTTTCGCTTCCGATGTCGGCCGGTGAGAAGGAGGCCGATGGAAGCGTGGCCCCGGTGCCCGAGTCGACGGAACCACGCCGCCCACCCGGTCTCGGTGTGCTGACGGAGTAGGTCGTGGCCTCGCCAGGCCGACCCGAGACTGCGGCGCTACTCACACTCATGTGATTCACGCGGGCGATGCCTGTACCATCCTCCTAGATGCAGACCCAGTGGTTCACCGACGACGAGCTGGATCGGGGAGGGGAATGGATCGGCCCGGACGCCGACGCACCCACCGATTCTCCACTCTTCGAGGGCCTCAACCCGCCGCAACGTGAAGCGGTTGCGGCCACGGAAGGGCCTCTTCTGGTCGTCGCCGGCGCCGGCTCCGGCAAGACCCGGGTCCTCACCCATCGCATCGCCCATCTGATCCGGGACTTGCGGGTCAAGCCCGAGCAGATCCTGGCCATCACCTTCACCAACAAGGCCGCCAACGAGATGAAAGAGCGCGTCTCCCAACTCGTGGGCGGGGTGAGGCGCTCGATGTGGGTGTCGACCTTCCACTCTGCGTGTGTCCGTATCCTCCGGGCCGAGGCCCATCGGCTCGGCTACCGGAGCGGCTTTTCGATCTACGACGAAGCCGATTCGGTGCGCCTGATCACCCAGGTCGTCAAGGACCTCGATCTCGACACCAAGCGGTTCCCGCCCAAGAGCATCAAGGCCACCATCTCGAACGCCAAGAACGAACTGGTCGATTACGAGAGCTTCGCCCAGCGCGGGGACGGCTTCTATCACGAACAAGTCGCGGACGTGTACCGCCTCTACCAGCAGCGCCTGCTGGAGGCGTCGGCGATGGACTTCGACGATCTGTTGATGATCACCGTCGAGCTCATGGCCGCCTTCCCCGAGGTGGCCAAGGAGTACCAGAGCCGTTTCCGCTACGTGCACGTCGACGAGTACCAGGACACCAACCACGCTCAGTACGTGCTCGTCAAGCAGCTCGTCGACGAGCATCGCAACCTGTGCGTGGTGGGCGATGCCGACCAGTCGATCTACGGGTGGCGCGGTGCCGACATCCGCAACATCCGTGACTTCGAAAAGGACTTCCCTGACGCCCGCATCGTGGTGCTCGACCAGAACTACCGGTCGACGGAGACGATCCTCCAGGCGGCCAACGCCGTCATCGACCACAACACCGGCCGCACTCCCAAGAACCTGTGGTCGGACCGGGGCAAGGGCAAGCCGATCGTGCGCTTCGAGGGCGAAGACGAGCACGACGAGGCCGGGTTCGTCGCCGACCAGATCGACGCCTTGCTGGACGACGGTTACAACCCGTCGGACGTGGCGGTCTTCTACCGGACCAACGCCCAGTCCCGTGTCCTGGAGGACGTCCTGGTGCGGCGCGGCATCGGCTACACCGTCGTCGGGTCGGTCAAGTTCTACGAGCGCAAGGAGATCAAAGACGCTCTCGCCTACCTGCGGGTCCTGGTCAACCCCGACGATCAGGTGGCAGTCAAGCGCATCATCAACGAGCCCAAACGGGGAATCGGCAACACCACCATCGGGCACGTCGATCGCTTCGCGGAGGCGGAGCGCATCAGCTTCTTCGAGGCACTGCGGAGAGCCGACGAGATTCCCCAGTTGAACTCCCGGGCCCAGAACCAGATCGCCGAATTCGTGGCCCTGATCGACCAGTTGTTGGATGCTCTGGAGGAAGGCGGGGTCCCCGGGGCCGTCGACGCCGTACTGAGTGACACCGGCTATCTCGAGTCGCTGGAAGCGGAACGCACCATCGAGGCGATGGGCCGGGTCGAGAACTTGAAGGAGCTCAGGTCGGTGGCGGCCGAGTTCGTGGAGTCGAACGAAGGCTCGGTCATCGCCGATGAGGAGTGGGACGAGATGGCGCCTCAGCGGCATCTGGAAGTGTTCCTCGAGACCACGGCCCTGGTCGCCGACGTCGACGAATGGGAAGAAGGCGGAGGGGCAGTCACGCTCATGACGCTCCACACCGCCAAGGGTCTCGAGTTCCCTGTCGTCTTCATGACCGGGATGGAGGAGGGAGTGTTCCCGCACATGCGCACCCTCGGTGAGCCTCACGAACTGGAAGAAGAGCGTCGGCTGGCCTATGTCGGCATCACCCGGGCCCAGGATCGCCTGTTCGTCACCTCTGCCGCCAGCCGGATGCTCTACGGCGGGACCAACTACAACCGGCGTTCCCGGTTCCTCGACGAGATACCGGAAGAGCTGATGGAGCGGGCCGCCAAACGCAAGCGACAGCGTCGCTCCGAGCAGACGTCAGGCCCTCGTTCCACCGTCTCTGCCGGCGAGATTTCCGCCGGTGACCGTGTCCGTCACGACAAGTGGGGATTGGGAACCGTCCGCGAGATCACCGGTTCCGGCGACAACGCCGAGGCCGAAGTCATGTTCGACGTGCAGGGC
Organism: Acidimicrobiia bacterium; assembly: GCA_035304485.1. GTDB lineage: Bacteria > Actinomycetota > Acidimicrobiia > Spongiisociales > ZC4RG35 > ZC4RG17. The sequence continues at coordinate 10,454 of DATGPZ010000006.1, forward strand.
AAGAAACGCCTGCTGCTCGCCTGGGCTCCCCTCGAGAAAGCCTGATCAGGCCCACTCGGCCAGCAGGCGGTGGATCTCGTCCAGACCGTCGGTCAGGGCGGCAGGCCCGGGCTGGAGGATGATGGAGGAGTCGATCTCGTGGATTCGGTCGTCGCGGACGGCCGGAACTTCCTCCCAGCCGGGCCGGGTGCGGATCTGATCGATCTGGACCTTCTTCCCGCACCAAGATGCCAGGATCACGTCGGGCCGCCGAGCCGCGATCTCCATGGGGTCGGCGATGATGCGGTCCTTGGCGAGAGACGAGCGGCCGAGTTCGCCGAAGATGTCCTCGCCACCCGCGATGCCGATCAACTCCGACACCCAACCTATCCCGGTGATGTGGGGGTCGTTCCATTCCTCGAAGTAGACCCGGGGCCGCCGCGGCAGGCCAGCCGCGCGCTCGGCCACGGACTCCACGTGACGGGCAAGCGAGTCGGCATAGCGGTCGGCCCGCTCCGCGGCGCCCACCATCGCCCCCAGCCGACGGACGTATGACAGGATGCCTTCGACCGTGCGGTGGTTGCTGATCCACACCTCGATACCGGCTTTGATCAGGTCGCGGGCGATATCGGCCTGGATGTCGGAGAACCCGACCACCAGGTCGGGATCGAGAGCGAGGATCTTCTCGTGGCGGGCGCTGGTGAAGGCCGACACCATGGGCTTCTCCTTGCGAACGCCCTCGGGTCGCACGGTGAATTGGGAGATGCCGACGATCCGCTTGTCCTCTCCGAGGGCGTAGAGCACCTCGGTGGGCTCCTCGGTCAGACAGACGATCCGCTCCGGCATTCGCATCCCTGCAACCCTAGGGCCTCCTCTACTCTGTAGCGGTGTCTGAGCCGATCCTGCGTCCGTCCGCCCGGGTGATCCTGATCGGGCCTGGAGCCAGGACGTTGCTGTTCCGTGGAGGGGATCCGGACCGTCCGTTCGATGGCACCTGGTGGTTCACGCCCGGTGGCGGCGTCGAGGCGGATGAGACGGTCGAGGAGGCGGCCCGGCGGGAGTTGCGGGAGGAGACCGGCCAGTACGACGTCGAATGGAGCGGGCTCGTGGCGGTACGTCGGGTGACCTTTCCGTTCCTCGGCCAGACGTACGACTCGGTCGAGCACTTCTTCGTTGCTCACACAACGGACCTGGCGGTGGACGTGACGGGCTTCACCGACATCGAGGAAGACAGCGTGGCCGAGCATCGCTGGCTCGATGCCACCGACATACGCCGCCTCGCCGAACCGGTGTATCCCGTCCAGCTCGATTCGGTGCTCGCAGAGCTGGCCTCTCGCCGCTATCCGTCCTCGCCGTGGACCTGGGAGGGGTGAGTCGGCTCTAGGCTTCCGCACCGATGACGGAGGATCTTTCGCCCACCTTGACGCCGGTAGAAGCTCGCATCCTGGGAGTGCTGGTCGAGAAGGAGAAGACCACACCCGACTACTACCCCTTGACCCTGTCAGCGGTGGTGGCCGGCTGTAACCAGGCCACGAACCGGGATCCGGTGATGGACCTCGACGAGAGTGAAGTGGAGCGTGCCCTGGTGAGCCTCCACGACGCCCAGTTGGCGACCCCGGTGCGGCGTTCCGGCGACCGGGCCACCAAGTATCGGCACAAACTCGCCGAGACCCTCGAGATCGACGACCGACAACAAGCCGTGCTGGCCGTGCTGTTGCTGCGCGGCCCTCAGACCTCGGGCGAGCTGCGGACACGCACCGAGCGATACGTCCAGTTCGGCTCGGTCGAGGAGGTCGAGGAAGTCGTCGACCGGCTGGCCGAAGCGTCGCTGGTGGAGCGAATGCCTCGCAGTCCCGGCCAGAGTCAGCGCCGAATCAGGCAGCTCTTGGCAGAAGAAGGGGCGCCGGATCCCGCTCCGGTGGAGTCGGCCTCCCCGAGCGACCTCGAAGCACGGGTGAGCGAACTGGAGGCGCGCTTCGCCCGACTGCTCGAGAGCCTCGGGGTCGACGACATCTGACCGTCCGGGCCACAATGGGGGGGTGCAGCTCGCCCCGGATCTCCATCGCATCGGATCGGACCTGGTCAACGTCTACCTGGTGGCCGATTCCACCGGTGTGACCGTCGTCGACGCCGGGTTGTCCGGGCATTGGCCAGAGCTGGTAGAGGAGCTCTCGGTCATGGGCCGGTCGCTCTCCGACGTCCGAGCGCTGGTCCTCACCCACGGCGACACCGACCACATCGGGTTCGCCGAACGTCTCCATCGGGAGGTCGGGGTCCCGGTCTATGTGCATCCGGCCGATGCCGCCCGGGCGACCGGTCAGCTGAAGGTGAAGCCGAATTGGGGCAAGGTGAAGGTCGGCCCACTCGTTCGCTTCCTCTGGTACGCCGGCCGCCGGGGAGGGCTGAAGACCACCTACCTCTCCGACGTGGAGCCTTTGCCGGACGCCGGCACTCTCGACGTCCCTGGTGATCCCCGAGTGATCCACCTGCCGGGCCATTCCCCGGGGAGCGTCGCCTTCCACTTTCCCAGCGTCGACGCCGTCTTCGTCGGCGACGGTCTGACCACCGGTCACGTCCTCACCGGGGAGCAGGGGCCGCAACCCGCTCCGTTCACCGACGACCCTGACCAGGCCTTGGGGTCGCTCAGCGAGCTCGAGGACCTGGGTGCGACGTGGGTTCTGCCCGGCCACGGCCCACCCTGGAGCGGCGGGGTGAGGGAGGCAGTCGAGAAGGTGTGGAAAGCCGCCGGCCGGACGTCCTAGAGGCGAGCCATATCCAGCGCCTCGCGACGCCAATCGGCGTCGACCGCCCATCGACCATCCTCGAGCAGCTCTTTCACCCGGACCGGGTCGGCCAGTTCGTCCCCCGCGCCTCGCACCCCTACCGCAGCCGCCCCCAGGGCGGCTGCCAGCACGGCCGTGCCTTCGAGACTGCCACCTCGGAGGCGTCCTGCCACCAACCCCGCTACGAACGAGTCGCCGGCGCCGGTCGAATCGACGTTCGGGACCCGAGGCGGTTCCACGGTCACTTCCTCGACCTCGCGGCGGAGGGTGAACGGGCGGTCGCCATCGGTGACAGCGACGGTGTCGACCCGGTAATCGAGCAAGCCGCGAATCGGGTCGGAGCCGGGACAGACGGAAGCCAGAGATCCGAGCCCGATCGCCACGATGGTGGCCCCGGTCAGATGCCTGAGTAGGTCGGAGCCGAGGACGGCGGCTACACCCGAGGGGACATCGAAAGAGAAGGGCGTCCGCGTCTCCCGCGCCGCCCGGAGAGCCTCGATGGCCGCAGTGGCTTGGGGCGGTTCGAGCAGCGCGTAGGCGGACATGTGCAGCCAGTCGGAATCGTCCTCCCATCCGGGGCTTCCCGGATAGGAGCGATTGGCACCCGGGATGCCGATCATCGTCCTTTCCCCATCGGGATCGACCAGCACGATGTTGATACCGGTGGTTTGGTCGGCGGAGCGCACGACGTAGCCAGTGTCCACCCCGGCACCGACCAGGCGACTCAGAGCTCGGAGACCGAAGTCGTCGTCTCCGACCTGAGCCAGGATCCGGCTGTCGAACCCGAGCCGCGCCAGCGCGACAGCGGTGTTGGAGGCGGACCCGCCGACCCCGATCGAGGCTTTCGAGGCGAACGATTCCTCGCCCCGGGGAGGGTGACGATCCACCGATGCGAGGAGGTCGACGTTGATGTCCCCGAAGCTGGCCACGACAGGCATGTCCGGGACGCTAACCGGCCCGATACCCTCCCGAGTGTGCTCGTCCAGATCTACACCGCCCAGTCGGTCGATGAGGCGGAGGCGTTGGTGGAGGCCGGAGTCGACCACGTCGGTGTGACGATCTCCGACCGTGGTCTTCCCGGGGAGATCGATCTGACGACCGGGCGCGCCATCGTCGACTCGCTTCGAGGATCGGCCCGGAGCGTGGCTCTCACCGTCGAGACCGATCCCCTCGCGGTTCGCGCCTTCGTGGCGGCGGTCCGGCCCGACATCGTGCATCTGTGCGGCAGTACCACCGAGTTCCCTCCGGCGGAGGTGGCGGATCTAAAGGATTGGATCGGGCGCCGGCGCCTCCCGGTCGAGGTGATGCAGGCCATTCCCGTGACGGGGGAGGAGGCGGTGGGAGAGGCGCGGCGGTTCGCTCATCACGCAGACTGGCTGATCCTCGACTCCTACACCGACGAAGTCGAAGGAATCGGTGCCGCCGGGGAGACGCACGACTGGTCGATCAGCCGGGCGATCGTAGAAAGTGTGGAGGTGCCGGTGATCCTCGCCGGCGGCCTCGACCCCGACAACGTCGCCGAGGCGATTCGAGCCGTCGGCCCCGCAGGCGTCGATTCCCTCACGGGAACGAACCGGCCCGTCGGCGGTGGCTTCGAAAAGGATCTGGCGGCGGTGCGACGTTTCGTGGAGGAGGCGAGGCGAGCCGCTCAGGTGACCTGAGCCCGTTCCTCTTCCACGCTGGCGACGAGCTCCTTCCAGGAGTCGATGAACTTCTCGACGCCTTCGTCCTCGAGCACCTGCATCACGTCGTCGTAGTCGACTCCGACCTCTGCGAGTGCGTCCAGGACCCCTTGGGCCGCGGCCATCTCCTCGGGCCCGAAGGCGACCGGGTCGGGGCCATGGTCCTGATAGGCGTCGATCGTCTCCAACGGCATCGTGTTGACCGTGTGGGGAGCGACCAGGTTCTCGACGTAGAGGGTGTCGGGGTAGTCCGGGTTCTTGGTGGAGGTAGATGCCCACAGCGGCCTCTGGATACGGGCTCCGGCATCGACCAGCTTCTGCCAGCGGACGCCGGCGAAAGTGTCGAGGTATGCCCGGTAGGCGAGCTGGGCGTTGGCGACCGCCGACTTTCCGCGCAGCGCCAGAGCTGCCTCGGTGCCGATCTCCTCCAGCCGTCTGTCCACCTCGGTGTCCATGCGGGACACGAAGAAGGAGGCCACCGAAGCCACCCGGGATGGATCCCCTCCCTGGGAGATGTAGTCCTCCAAGCCGCCCAGATAGGCGTCCATCACCTTTCGGTAACGATCCAGCGAGAAGATCAGGGTCACGTTGATCGAGATGCCCTCGCCGATCAGTTGGCGGATGGCCGGTAGCCCCGCCTCGGTGGCGGGCACCTTGACCAAGAGGTTGGCGCGGTCGATCCGCTTCACCCACTCCCTGGCCTCGGCCACAGTGGCGTCGGTGTCGTGGGCGAGGGTGGGGGTCACCTCCACCGAGACGAAACCGTCCCTCCCGTCGGTCTCCTCGTACACGTGACGGAGGGCGTCGCAGGCCCGCTGGATGTCGCTGCTCATCAGGGTGGCGATGACCTCCTCGGTGGAGGCACCGCGGCCGGCCAACTCGGCCACCTCTCGGTCGTAGTCCTCGCTACCCACGATCGCCTTGGCGAAGATGGAGGGGTTGGAGGTCACGCCAGTCACGGCGTCGCGTTCGATCCGTTGCTCCAGTTCGCCACTGTCCAGCATCCGGCGTGAGATCTGATCCGACCAGGGGGATACTCCGGCCACTCGGAGGAGATGGAGCTTGGAGAGACTCATACCCCAACCCTACTGCGGCGCTGATGCCCATCAGGACTCGAAACTCGTCACCGTGAGGACGACTTGTCACCGTCGGGGACGATGATGGGGGTGTGAGCGCAGCCACGATTCTCCATGCCGACCTGGATGCGTTCTACGCCTCGGTCGAACAGCTGTTGGATCCCAGCCTCCGCGGGATTCCGATGGCCGTGGGGGAAGGCGTGATCCTGGCGGCGAGCTACGAGGCCCGCGCCTTCGGGGTCCGCTCCGCCATGCCGACCCGCGAGGCCCGGCGTCTGTGCCCCCAGCTGAAGGTAGTCGGCGGGTCGTTCGGGAGGTATCTCGAATACTCGGAGAAGGTGATGGCCGTCTTCGACCGGTTCACCCCCAACATCGAGCAGATCTCGGTCGACGAGGCGTTCCTCGACGTGTCGGGGTCGGTCCATCTCTTCGGGCCGGCCGCCGACATCGCCCGCGAGATCCGCCGGCTCGTGCGCCAGGAGATCGGGCTCCCCGTGTCGATCGGCGTCGCGACCACCAAGCACTTGGCCAAGGTCGCCTCCCAGGTCGCCAAGCCCGACGGCCTGATCGTCGTCGAGGAGGGTGAGGAAGCGGACTTCTTGCGGCCCCTTCCGGTGCAGCTGTTGTGGGGGATCGGCCCTGCCACCACCCGCAAACTCGCCGCCGCCGGGATCACCACCGTCGGAGAGCTGGCCGACACCCCGGTCGAGTCGCTGGCCACCTGGCTGGGCAGGGCTTCGGCTGCTCATCTGCATGCCCTCGCCCACAACCGGGATCCACGGAGGGTGGAACGGAGGGCAAGGGCCAAATCCGTGGGCTCCCAGCAGGCGCTCGGACGCGGGCTGACCGACCTGGACGAACTCGACAAGGTCGTCCTCGGCCTGGCCGACCGGATCGGTCGCCGGCTGCGGGCCAAGCATCGGGAAGGGCGAACGATCACGCTGCGGGCTCGTTTCACCGGCGGCCGGGTGGTGTCGCGTTCGGAGACACTCGACGCGGCGGTCTCTTCGACCGACGCCATCGATCGGGTCGCTCGTCGGCTCCTCAGACAGGCGATCGACGATCCAAACGAGCCGGTCACGCTGGTGGGTGTCTCGATCTCCCATCTCTCCGACGACGCCGCCCACCAACTCGAGTTTCAACTCGACGAAGGGGAGGTGGAACGGACCGGCAGCGCCGCCGCCGATGCCGCCTCGGCCGTGGATCGTCAGGTCGACGAGATCCGGAAGCGTTTCGGCAACGAGGCGGTGACCCGGGCGGGCCTGCTGGGGCGGACGGATCGAAACGCACCCGAGGAGTTCCGTCGTCTAGCCGAGAAGGACTGAGTAGGCGTGGTTCTGTTGGGTCCCGGCCGTCCCAATTAGGGTCCCGGACATGTCACTCGCCATCACCGGAGATACCGACGCCGATCGTCTCCTCAACACCGACGGCACCGCCCTGTTGATCGGGATGCTTCTCGACCAACAGGTCCCGATGGAGTGGGCCTTCCGCGGCCCCCACACGCTAAGACAGCGCCTCGGTCACCTCGACGCCGCCCGGATCGCCCGGATGACGGAAGAGGAGTTCGTCGGGGTGTGTCGCGCCAAGCCCGCCATCCATCGCTTCCCGAAGAGTATGGGTGAGCGCATCCACCGCTTGTGTGTCCACGTGGCCGAGAACTACGACGGCTCGGGAGAGGCGATCTGGAGCGACGACCCCGACGCCGCCACTCTGTTCGGACGCATCTCCGAGCTTCCTGGGTTCGGCGCGGAGAAGTCGAAGATCTTCCTCGCCCTGCTGGCCAAGCGGTTCGGGGTGCGCCCGGACGGCTGGGAGGAGTTGGCGGCCCCGTTCAGCGACGAGGTCCCCCGCTCGGCCGCCGACGTCGACGGGGAAGAGTCCCTCGCCCAGGTCAGAGAGTGGAAACGGGCCCAGAAGGCCGCCGGCAAGGGCAAGCAAGACTGATCGTTTTGTGGTCCGGAAATGACGGTAGGACCGTCATTTCCGGACCACAGAATGGAGTGCGCGCAGCCTGGCGGCGGTGACCGCCGCCATCACCTTGTTCGGATGGCGCCACAGGTCCCGGTCCCAGATGTCCACTACCTCGAACCGCTTCTCCAGCTGCCGCTTCTGGTCGGCATCGTCGCGGGCGTGGCTCACGGCTCCGTGCCAGCGAGCCGACTGGATCCGATAGACGATCTTGGGATAGTCGACGTCCTGGAAGTCCACTCGGGTGACGAAGTGGTCGTCGTCGCCGATCTCGACCTGGCGCCGAAGGCGGATTCCGTAGCGGTCGCACAAGACCTGGAACCGAGTCTCGTTGCCGGATTCGGGAGGGCGATAGCCGGGCGGGCGTTCCTCCAGGATCGACCGCATGATCCGGATGCCGTTGCGTCCCCTCTCGGCCAATGTTCGGAGGAGGGAATGGAAAGTCGACGTTCTGGCCAATCCCATCACGAGGACGTTGTCCACTGCTCGTTCGGTGCGCGCCCGGGAGGCGGTGGCAGCGGCGACCTGGAAGCAGGTGAGAACCGGCGAGGCGACCGGAATCCCGTCCACCTCGCCCAGATGGGCATCGGGGACTCCTCGGAGGTTGTGGATTCGGGCGAGGCGCGACGGACGGCGGGTGCCTTCGTAGCGGCGGGCGACGTGGATCGGCTCCAGGTCGAAGCCGGGTATGCCCCACAGCCAGGCGGCCGAGGTGTGACTCAAATAGGCGTCGCCTCGCACGTCCAGCACGGCTGCCATTGCCTTGGCCCGGTCCGTGAGCGGCACACCCGCCAGGACGTAGGAGCGATCACCCAGTTTCTCCCAGGCACCGGTCGCCAGGCGGCTGCTGCGGTGCCGCGACCCGATCTGGAGGCTGTTCGACTGTCGATCACCCACCACCCCGTGCTGGGACCGAGCGACGGCACGAGCTCTCTGATCGTCAGGCATCCCTCCTTCATGCCAGTTCTGGCGCCGCAAGGGAAGAGGGTCGTTCCTCTCCCACCCTTCTGTGGTCCGGAATTGACGGCAACGCCGTCAATTCCGGACCACAAAAGCGTTTAACCTCGCGCGCATGCGGCGGATTCTCATCGCCAAGCCTGGTCTCGATGGCCACGACCGCGGCGCCAAGGTGATCGCCCGCGCCCTGCGGGATGCTGGCCACGAGGTGATCTACTCGGGCCTGCACCAGACTCCTGCCCAGATCGCCGAGACGGCGATCCAGGAGGACGTCGACGCCGTCGGCCTGTCGTCGCTCTCGGGGGCCCACCTCGCGCTCTTTCCGAAAGTGGTCGAGGAGCTGGCGGCTCGCGGCGGTGAGGACATCCTGGTCTTCGGCGGCGGAGTCATCCCCGAAGTCGACATCCCGACCCTGCGCGAGGGCGGAGTGGCCCAGGTCTTCACCCCCGGGACGCCGCTGACCGAGATCACTCGGTGGGTGGAACAGCACGTCCCCTCGAGGGTGTGATGGACGACCAGGCGATGCTCGAGGTGGCCAAGGCCGAAGCCCGTCGCGGCGCCTCCGAAGGCGGCATCCCGATCGGCGGCGCGCTCTTCGGTCCGGATGGGGAACTGTGGGGCAGCGGACACAACCGCCGAGTCCAGGACGACGACCCCACCATCCACGGCGAGACGGCCGCTTTCCGCAATGCCGGCCGCCGCCGCTCGTATCGGGGCACGACGATGGCGACGACCCTCTCGCCGTGCTGGTACTGCTCGGGCCTGATCCGTCAATTCGGCATCAGCCGGGTGGTGATCGGGGAGGCCGAGACCTTCGTCGGCGGTCACGACTGGCTGGCCGAGAACGGAGTCGAAGTGGTGATACTCGACGACCCCGAGTGCATCGAGATGATGCGGGAGTTCGCCACCGCCCACCCCGACCTCTGGGCCGAAGACATCGGCGCCTGATCGAGACACCCGTCCTGCCTGGGGCGGACGGCGACTCCACTACCGTCATCCCTCATGAAGATCCACGAGCATCAGGCCAAAGAGTTGATGGCCGCTCGGGGAATCGCCGTACCTCAGGGCCGGGTAGCCACCTCGGTCGAAGAAGCGGCAGCGGCCGTGAGGCCGCTGATCGAGGCGTCCGGCAACCCCGTAGTGGTGGTCAAGTCCCAGATCCACGCCGGAGGGCGCGGCAAGGGAACGTTCCGAGAGCACCCCGACGTCCGGGGAGTCAACGTCGTCACCGCCGGGATCGACGGGGGGCCAGAGGCTGCCGAAGCCGAGGTTCGCGCGCTGGCGGAGAAGATGTTGGGATCCACCCTGGTCACCATCCAGACCGGCGAGGAAGGCAAGCAGGTCAACCGGCTCTACATCGAGCAGGGGATCGACATCGCCCGCGAATTGTATCTGTCGATCCTCCTCGACCGTTCCGTCAGCCGCAACATCGTCATGGCCTCCACCGAGGGAGGCATGGAGATCGAGAAAGTCGCCGAGGAGACGCCCGAGAAGATCCTGCGGGAGACGATCGACCCCGCCATCGGGCTGGCGGACTTCCAGGCCAATGCCCTGGCTCGGGGTCTGCAACTGGAGGGCGACGCCGCCGCCAACTTCGCCCGATTCGTCAAGGCCCTGTCCGAAGCGGCCGTCGAACTCGATGCCGAACTGATCGAGATCAACCCGCTGGTGGTCACGACCGACGGCCAGGTCATGGCCCTCGACGGCAAGATGGCATTCGACGACAACGCCTTGTTCCGTCATCCCGACATCGTCGCCATGCGCGACGAGTCGGAGGAGGACCCGGCCGAGCTGGAGGCCAAGGAGGCAGGCCTGTCCTACATCAACCTCGACGGCACCATCGGTTGCCTGGTCAACGGCGCCGGCTTGGCGATGGCCACGATGGACACGATCAAGCACGTCGGAGGAGAGCCCGCCAACTTCCTCGACGTGGGAGGCGGCGCCAACGCCGACCAGGTCGCGACCGCCTTCTCGATCATCACCCGGGATCCGAAGGTCAAAGGGATCTTCGTGAACATCTTCGGTGGCATCATGCGCTGCGACACCATCGCCACCGGGGTGGTGGAAGCGGTCGAGCGCGTCGGCTTGGAGGTGCCCCTGGTGGTGCGCCTCGAAGGGACCAACGTCGAGGAGGGCAAGCGGATCCTGCGCGAGTCCGGGCTCGACCTGATCGCGGCGGATGACATGAAAGACGGAGCCGAGCAGATAGTCAGGCTCGTCTCATGACTTCCGCCTACCGACTTCCGACTTCTCACCCCGGAGGCCTGCTTTGAGCATCCTCGTCGACAAGAACACCAAAGTCATCGTCCAGGGCCTCGGCTCCACTGGGCGCTTCCACACCGACAAGGCCATCGCCTACGGCACCCAGATGGTCGGGGCGGTCCATCCCACCAAGGCCGGAACATCGGAGGTCTTCACCGGCGAGACCGACCATTCGGGCGTCCCGGGCCGCGATGACACCTACGAAGTCGAGTTGCCGATCTTCGCCTCCGTTCGGGAGGCGGTCGCGGAGACCGGGGCGGACGCCTCTGTGATCTACGTCCCGCCACCCTTCGCCGCCGACGCCATCATGGAGGCAGCCGAGGCCGGCGTCAGCCTGGTCGTGGCGATCACCGAAGGAATCCCGGTGGCGGACATGGTCAAGACCAAGCGCTACCTGGAGGGCAAGCCGACCCGCCTGGTGGGTCCCAACTGCCCCGGTGTGATCACCCCGCGGGAGTGCAAGATCGGGATCATGCCCGGTTACATCCACCAGCCGGGTCGTATCGGGGTGGTGTCGCGCTCTGGCACCCTCACCTACGAGGCGGTCCACCAGCTGACCCAGCTCGGGCTGGGCCAGACCACAGCCGTCGGCATCGGGGGCGACCCCGTCAACGGGACCAGCTTCGTCGACGTCCTGGCCATGTTCCAGGACGATCCCGACACCGAGGGCGTGATCATGATCGGCGAGATCGGCGGCACCGCCGAAGAGGAAGCGGCTCAGTTCGTCGCCGAGTCGATGGACAAGCCGGTCGCCGGCTTCATCGCCGGTACCACGGCACCCCCCGGCAAGCGGATGGGCCACGCAGGCGCCATCGTCTCCGGAGGGAAGGGCACGGCCGAGGCCAAGATCCAGGCGATGAAGGAGGCGGGCATCGTGGTGGCGCCCACTCCGACCGACATGGGGTCCGCCATGCTGGAGGCGCTGGGCTGAACCCGGGTAGCCTGTTGGGGCTGTCAGAAGGGATATGCCTTGGAATGGGTGATCGTCGCTGCCCTGGTGGTGGTGATTCTCGTAATCGTCGTCTACAACCGGCTGGTTCGACTCCGCAACCGGGTGGACAATGCCTGGGCTCAGGTGGAGGTGCAGCTCAAGCGCCGTTATGACCTGATCCCCAATGTGGTCGAGACGGTCAAGGGCTATGCCTCCCACGAGCGGGAGACATTCGAAGCCGTCGTCGAGGCTCGGAACGCCGCCCAGGCGGCCCAGGGGCCCGAAGAACAGGGGCAGGCGGAGAATGCCCTCACCTCCGCCTTACGCCGCTTGTTCGCCCTGGCCGAGGCTTATCCGGAGCTGCGGGCAGCTCCCAACTTCGCCCAGCTGCAAACGGAGCTCTCGGACACCGAGAACAAGATCGC
>DATGPZ010000007.1:0-3518 GCA_035304485.1 Acidimicrobiia bacterium
GCGACTCCTCCTCGATGATGTCGTAGAAGGCGTCGACGAGATCGCGCACCGGAGCGTCGCCGCCCAGCTCCTCATAGGGCGTCGCCGCGTCACCCCAAGGGTTGGCGGCATCGTGAGGCTTGACGGGGATCTCACCGGGCAGGGTCACGACCCTGAATCTAGGCGGTTCGGTCGATTGTCTCGCCGAGGCTCTGCAACAGATCCGGCTCGAATGTGCCCGAGAAGATCTCGAGGAGGATGGGCATGGCCCGGCGGAGACCGGCCTCGTCGAACAGATCGATCCCGGTGACCCTCTGCACATGCTCGTGGAGCACGGCGAGACCGAGTTGCATCGACAACTGGATGGCGGTCCGGCTCTCCAGGTCTGCCGAGCCCTTGACGTGGCCCAATTCGATCGACCGTTGCGTGACCTGCACCGCCTCGGCGACCATCTCGTCGAAGAGCGTGGACGCTTCGGGGCTGTCGGTCGTGAGTGCCCAGGCGAGATAGCGCATCAGCACTCGTGACTCACCGATGGACCGGCTCATGAAGCCCGGGTCGAACATGCCGCCCTGGAGTGAGTCGTCCTTGAGCTCCCGGAAGCGGGTCACCACATACCGGTCGCACGCCTCCCGGAGCCCCTCCTTGGACCCGAAATGATGAAGCACCAGACCGGGGGAGACCCCCGCCTTCTCGGCGATGACGCGAACGGTGCTCCTGTTGAACCCCTGCTCGGGAAACAGGTCGAGGGCCGCGTCGCGGATGCGGGCGCGGGTGGTCAGGTCGTCTTGCTTGGTGGCTGAACGCACGATCAGTATGCTAAACGCCCGTTCAACAGAACCGGGAGCGTTGTGGACGCAGACATCTTCATCGAGGGTCTGGTCAAGACCTTCGGACATGTGCGGGCCCTCGACGGGCTCGACCTCGAAGTAGCGCAAGGAGAGGTTCATGGGTTCCTCGGCCCCAACGGGGCCGGCAAGACCACCACGATCCGGGTCCTCCTCGGGCTCATACGACCCGATGCCGGTGAGGCCCGTCTCTTCGGATCCGATCCCTGGGCGGACGCCACCGAACTGCATCGCCGTCTGGCGTACGTCCCGGGGGACGTGAACCTGTGGCCCAATCTCACCGGTGGCGAGGTGATAGACCTCATGGGTCGTCTGCGCGGGGGGCTCGACGAGAAGCGCCGGGCCGATCTGATCGAGCGTTTCGACCTGGATCCCACCAAGAAGGGATCCACCTATTCGAAGGGGAACCGTCAGAAGGTGGCGCTGGTGGCCGCCCTCTCCTCGGACGTGGACCTCCTCATCCTCGACGAGCCGACCGCCGGTCTCGACCCGCTGATGGAGGCCCGATTTCGGGAGGTGATCCAGGAGGACACGGCCAACGGCCGGACCGTGTTCCTGGCCAGCCACATCCTCGCCGAGGTCGAAGCCCTCTGTGACCGGGTGAGCATCATCCGCCACGGCAGGGCCGTCGAGTCGGGCACCCTCGACGAGTTGCGGCACCTGACGAGGACGACGTTCAACGTCACGCTCCGCACCAACCCCTCGTCGCTCGCTCAGGTTCCGGGGGTCCACGATCTCGTGGTGACCGGGAGCAGGGCCACTTTCGAAGTCGACTCCGATCGCGTCGGAGAGGTCGTGAAGGTCCTCGCCGGGATGGGCGTGGAAACGATCGTGAGCAAGCCACCCACCCTGGAGGAGTTGTTCATGCGCCACTACCGCGAGGAGCTGTGAACGGCTTCGCCGGGACCGGGAAGCTGGCCCGCCTCATCCTGCGTCAGGAGCGGGTAAAGCTCACGTTCTGGGTCCTCGCCCTCGGAGCGGTGCCCGCGATCACCGCTCAGTCGTTCCTGGAGCTCTATCCCACCGAGACGTCGCGACAGGAGCTGGCCACCACCATCGGGGCGAACCCCGCCTTCTCCGCGATCCTAGGCCCGCTGAGGGGCACCAGCATCGGTGCCCTCACCTCCTGGCGTCTCCTCGTCATCATCGGCGCGCTCGTCGGGGTCATGGCCGTGCTCACGATGATCCGGCACACGCGTCTCGAGGAGGAGACCGGGCGCCGCGAGCTCCTGGGCTCGACAGTGGTGGGACGGCATGCCCCGCTGGCCGCGGCGGTAATGGTCACCGTCGCCGCCGCGGTCCTCGCCGGCCTGATCCAGGCGGCCGGTCTCGTCGGCGTCGGTCTCGAAGTCCCGGGCTCCGTTGCTTTCGGGGTGGCTACGGCGGGCATGGGCTCGTTCTTCGTCGGGGTTGCCGCGGTCGCGGCCCAGATGAGCCCGTCGGCAGGCGTCACCCGCGGAATCGGCCTGGCGGTGCTGGGCGCATTCTTCCTCCTCCGCATCGTCGCCGAGAGCTTCGGCATCGGAGTGCTCGCATGGGTGACGCCCTTCGGCTGGTCCGTCGAGCTGTCGTCCTTCGCCGACGAGAAGTGGTGGGTCGCGACGTTGTGGCTCGTCGGGTTCGTGGCCCTCGGTGCGGCGGCCCTGACGATCTCATCACGGCGGGATGTGGGGGAAGGTCTGTTCGCCCAGCGCGCCGGTGATTCGCGTGCAAGCCGGGGTCTCGGGGGCACGGTTGGTCTCGCATGGCGTCAGCATCGAGCCGGGCTATTCGGCTGGTTGGCGGGCGTGGCCGTGATGGGGGTGGTCATGGGCTCTTTCGCCGAGAGCATCGCCGGCCTGGTCGCAGACAGCCCGCAGATGGCGGAGATCCTCACGATGCTCGGCGGGGTCGAAGTCATCACGGATGCCTTCTTCATGAGCATCGTCGGGATCGTGGCGATCGTCGTCTCCGGCTATGCGATCAGGACCGTGCTCCGGCTGCAGCAAGAGGAGTCCCTCCTTCGAGCCGAGTTGGTCCTGTCCACGGTGGTCACCAGGTCGCAGCTGGCCTGGTCGCACCTGGTCTTCGCATTCGCCGGCCCCGCCCTGATGCTCGCCGTGTCCGGGGCGGTGGCGGGATTCGTCTTCGGCGTCACCGCCGGCGACCCCATCGATGAGGCGGCGCGAATCGCATCCGCCGCCCTGGCTCACGTGCCTGCGGTCTGGGTGCTTGCCGGCGCCACCGCTGCGTTGTACGGGGCAGTGCCGCGGCTGACCGCCGTCTCCTGGGCGGCGCTCGTCGTCTTTCTCCTGCTGGGCCAGCTCGGCCCGATCCTCCGGCTTCCGCAATGGGCCATGAACCTGTCACCGTTCACCCACGTCCCCGCGGTCCCTGTGGAGCCACTGGAGCTCGCTCCTGTCCTCTGGCTGGTCGGCGTCGCCCTGGTGTTCACCCTGGGCGGATTGGGTCGCTTCAGTTCCCGCGACATCCCCACGGTTTCCTGAAAGTGGACGGAGTCCACTTGATTTAGTGGACTCCGTCCATTATCTTCCGGCCATGACGGTCGTAGATCGCTTCCGACGCTTCAGCCGGACGTGGACCGAGATCATCGGTCTGCTCGGGTCGGGTCTCCTCCAAACCGATCACAGCCTCACCGAGGCGCGAGTTCTCTTCGAACTGGCCCAGCAGGAGCGTTGGGAGCGATCCGAT
>DATGPZ010000008.1:0-5707 GCA_035304485.1 Acidimicrobiia bacterium
GGGTGGTGGGTCGCGGCTGTCGGTGGGGGTGACGAATCGGATGGTGCCGTGTTGGTCTTTTTCGATTCGATACCCGCGGCGGTGGACGACGATGTGGTGGTGGTACCAGCACAGGGTGATCAGATTGTCGGGATCGTGGGAGCCGCCGTGGCTGCGGGGGACTATGTGGTGGGGTTGGAGGCGGTGGCGGGAGGTGCATCCGGGTGACCGACAGGCCCCGTCCCTCCAAGCGACATAGTCCCTGACCGCCGGTGGGATCTTGGTGGTTCGGTTGCTGGTGACGACGGGTCGGCCGTTCTGTAGACCCACGATCTGGACGGTTCCTTCACACCACAGTTCTTGTAGGGCGTCGGGTCCGATACGGGGTCCGAACTCGACCTCGCCGCCCGCCTCCCCGCCCGTCCCTTGGGCGGCATCCAGATCCAGAAACGCCGTCACCGACACGGGCGCCGCTGGTTCGTCACCCAGGCAGAGTTGCTCCAGAGCCAGGGCCTGGCGGTGGTGGAGGGGTCCGGCGTCTCGGGGTAGCTGGTCGGCTTTGTCTCGGAGGGTCTTGGAGATGACCCGGCCGGCCAGACCACCGACCCCGCCCCGGATCCGCCACCACCCCTCATCCAGGGAAGGCTGGATGGAAACAAACGACTCGTCGTGGTTGCGACGCTCGTGTTTGCGGCTGATACGACGGTGACGGCCACCTGACGTTCCACCCCAGCCAGGTCATACCCCGACAGTCTGCGCACCCAGTGCTGTTCGGTGTCGGGGGTGGCGACTCGGGAGATGGCATGGGCCCGTTCGGGGCCGATCTCACCCGACGCCAACCGCTCCGCCAGACCGGGCAGATCGTCCAACCGGACAGACAACTCCGAGATCTGTCGGGCCTGATCCTTGCCGACATCCAGCTTGGCCGACACCCACTCGGCCGTGTCCCGGCACCCGTCCGCCAGGGGAACCTGACGACGATCCGCCTCCCCCACCAGGGCCACCATCACGGCGGCGGCTTGGCGGCGTAGCCGCTCGAACCTCAACAGTTCGGTTTCGAGCTGATCGGTCGACAACCGTTCCAGGTCCATACCGTCAACCTACAAACCGGCAGTGACAAAAACGCGTCCCGAACAACGCTCTCGACGAAAGAATTCAGGAACGTGATGAGTTCGAGACGGACTGGTTTTTCAAGAGCAGAGCGAACCTGCGGTCAGACCGCGTCCGACTGCTCTTGGATCGCCTCGGACAGTTCTTCTTTCGTCATGGACGAGCGGCCCTCGATGTCCATCTCTCGCGCCTGTTGCTGCAGCTCTTCCTTGGATGTGCTGCTCAGTTCCATGCGCTTCTTGGCTTCCTGCAGCTTCTGGCCCATGGCCTGGAGATCGTCGTTGGACATCAGCTCTCGGACCTGCGGAAACATCTCGTCCTCTTCTTCCTGAGCGTGGTGTTCGACGTTCTCCATCAACACAGTCATCTTCGCTTTGAAGGCGGCGTCGCCTGGGTCGAGAGCGCGGATCTCCTCCATCAGCACGTCGACGACGTGGTGCTCTTCCCAGCTCTCGTCTGTCTGTTCGTTGAGTTCTTCCCCGCCCGCTTCACGGACCGCGGGGTAGAAGATCTCCTCCTCGATCGAGGTGTGAACGGTGAGTTCGTTGAACACCTCGCTGCACAGTTCGCCCATGCGGGCGGCATCGTCTTGTTCCGCGGCGCTGCGGAAGTCGTTGAAGAGTCCGCGGACCTTGTCGTGATCCGATTTGAGCAACTCGAGGGCGTCCATGTTCACCTTTCCGTGAGGTCGAGCGCCTTGGTACCCGACAACCGTCTCGTCAAACCGCTTCTCTGGTGGGCTGGCGTCGACCCGCGCAACCTCCATAGCCTGGAAAGCCGATGTCACCATGCGAATCTCCCCACA
The DNA here is from genome assembly GCA_035304485.1 of Acidimicrobiia bacterium. Lineage (GTDB taxonomy): Bacteria > Actinomycetota > Acidimicrobiia > Spongiisociales > ZC4RG35 > ZC4RG17. The sequence goes on from DATGPZ010000008.1 coordinate 1,895, forward strand.
TCCTGCTGACGGGCCCGATGGGCTCGGGGAAGACCACGGTCGGGCGGCTCCTGGCCGACGCGACCGGTCGACCGTTCTTCGATTCCGATGTCCAGCTGGAACGTCGATTCGGTCGCACGGCCCGCGAGCTGGCAGGGACCGAGGGTGTGGCGGCATTGCACCGGGCAGAGGCGGAGGTGCTGCGTGAGGCAGTTGTGTCGCCGGAGCCGGCGGTCATCGCAGCAGCCGCCAGTGTGGGAGATGCCCCAGAGACGGCCGACCTGTTGGGCGGCGAGAAAGTGTTGTCGATCCTCCTGATCGGTGATCCAGCTGTCCTGGCATCCCGGGCAGAGACAGGCGGGCATCGTCGTCCGGTCGACCTCGACGCATACATGGAGCTGTCCGAGCGTCGCCGCGTGGCCCTAGCTGCGGTCTGTGACCTGGTGGTGGACGTGACGGTTCGATCGCCACGACAGGTGGCTGACGAGGTGCTGGCGCACCTCGATGCATCAGGCGCGGCGGGAGAGGAGCATTGACGCCATCCCCACACCGACGGCTCCGAGTGTCAGAGGAACTCGGTTCTCACTCATCCACAGGACCGGGCTGAAGGAGCGGGACTTCGCATCGAAGATTCCGTGAGCCCCAGGATCCCCCGGAACGGTGTCGAACAGGTTGCCTTCCCGATTGTGAGAGGAGGGCGGCAGGTCGATCAGCTGAGACGCCGGACCCTGGCGGGCGAGATACCGGTCGATGAACCCGGGAGCCACCTTGTTCCCGACAATCGTCTTGACGGTCGGAAAACCGACGTACACCTCTCGTCGTCGCTTCTCGATTGCCAGCCTCACGCCCCGGGCGGCGACCTCGGGCTGGTAGATCGGTGGGACGGGCATCGGATGACTGTCGAAGCGCGACCGGCAGTGGCTGAACTGAGGGGTGTTGACGGCGGGCAACTGGACCATTCCGACGTGGATCTTCGACCCCGTGTGGAGCAATTCGGTCCGGATGGACTCCGTGAATCCCTTGATCGCGTGTTTGGCTCCGCAGTAGGCGCTCTGATACGGAATCCCGCGGTAGGCGAGGGCAGAACCGACCTGGATGATCGCGCCGCGGTTCCGGGGAATCATCCGGCGCAGAGCCGCCTGGGTGCCCCATACCGTCGCGAGGTAGGTCACCTCCGTCACCCGCTGGTACTCGTCCGAGGCGTACTCCATGAAAGGAGAGAAGACCGTTGTCATGGCGTTGTTGACCCATACGCCGATTTCGCCGAGGTCAGCTTCGATCCGGCGAGCGGCTTCCTCGACCTGGACGGGATCGGCGACGTCGGTCGGTACGGCCAGGCCTTTTCCGCCCAGGCGCTCGACGTCGAAGAGGGTCGATTCGAGAGCCTCATCGCTACGCGCCACCAGTGCCAGAGGAGCACCACGTTCCGCGAAGTCACGCACTACGGCTCGTCCCACGCCACTGGTGGCACCGGTCACCACCACGACTCCTGGTGGCATCCCTCTCATCGACGCCGGGCTTGGGGGTGAGCCATCGTGCTCAGCAACGCATTCTCGGCTTGGCGTGAATCCAGCCGAGTGTGCTGGACCACCACCGGTCCGGAGGCGTCGACCACGAATGCGTAATCGGTTGCGAGAGGCACGGGTTCCGGATCGTCGAGGTCGTTGAAGCGGATATGGCGGGTCCGGCGTGCCGGAACCGTCTCCCGATAAGGACCGGCCGGTTCACGGTCCGAGAAGTAGACCGTGATGGCGATGTCCACATCGGTGAGACCGGTGTTGAGGACGCAGACCGTCTCGTGGCTCAACATCTCCGGCGACGGGCCAGTGCTTCCTTCCGGGATGTAGCCCTCGGCTACCGCCCAGCACTCGTGACCGATCGGCGGTCGGTCATCCACGATCGGAAGTCCCCGGTTCCGTGTGGTCGTGCTTCGAGCCATGGGTACGCCAGTGACGGCGGCGCGGTCCGAACCAAACGAGAGAAGCGGTGAGCACCACTACCGCCACCACGACTATCACGATCGCTGTTTCCACGGCTCCGTGGTTACCCGCCTGCGCGCTTTCCCAATCCATTGTTTCGGCCCGGCGCCAGGTGGGCATCCTGAGAATTCCATGAGCATCACAACCCGACAGACGATCGCCGAGTCGGTCGAGTACTTCAGTCGCAACTATCCGGCGAGCATCAGTGGCATCTGGTTCGAAGCCGCCGCCTGTCGCAACGAGGATCTCGAGATCTTCTTCGCCGTCGACGGGCGAGAAGAGAAGGCAAAGGAGATCTGCCAACGGTGCCCGGTCCGGTGGGAGTGTCTCACCTACGCCATCGAGACCCGCCAGCGCCACGGCGTCTGGGGCGGCCTGACGGCCGACGAACGAGGCCTTCTCGTCCGAAAGCTCCGCGAACCCTAGAACATCGACTCCCTGAGCTCCTCGACCGGGGTTTGAGGCACTCAGGCCCGGGTACCCGACTCGGAGATTCCTCCCAAGGAGCAATGAATGCGACTCTTCAGATCCCTCGCACTGGCCGGCGCCGGGGCGGTGGCGGCCTACTTGTTGGATCCCATCAGCGGCCGAGGCCGACGCGCCAGGCTCTCCGACCAGGCGGCATCGCGTGTCAGGCGGGCCGGCGATGAAGTGGCTTCTCGGGCCCGCTACGAGGCCGGGCGCGCCAAAGGGATCGTCCACGAGATGGGCAGCGCCACCGACCATCCGGTCGACGACATGGAGCTGCTGCAGAAGGTGAGGAGCGAGGCGGTCGGTCCTTCCTCTCTGAAACCCTCCGATATCGAGATCCACGTCGACGCCGGTGTGGTGACGATCCGGGGTGTCAGTCGAGACGTCCAAGCCGAGAAGGACCTGTTGCGCCGGATCGAGTCCGTCACCGGAGTGAGAGAGGTCAGAAACGAACTCGCCACCGTTTGAACGAGAAGGATCTGATACCGTCACCCGGCGGAGAGCCTGCCGACGAAGCCGAGCCCGGGCGGTTGCGGGGAAGTGACCTGATGGATGGAGCCAATTTCGGTGCCGACGATCGGCCTGACATCCAGTTGGAAGTGCCGGGGGAGGACATCTACCTCGAGTTCCTTCGAGGTGTCGTAGGTCGTGCCGCCCGCGTGAAAGGTTTCACCTACGCCGGCATCGAAGACTTCGCGCTGGCCGTCGACGAGGCTGCCGTCTTGCTCCTCGAGACGAAGCCTCGCCGCATCCGCCTCGAGTTGCGTGGTGTGAGGGACCCGCGGGATTTGACGGCCTCGCTGTGGATCGAAGGGGAAGGGATCGACTGGCCGCCGGCCAACCTGGAACAGGACACCCGCTGGCAGATACTCGCTGCACTGTGCGAGGAAGTCAGGATGATCTCCCCGGCGGGGATCGGTCTGGTCCAGCCGGTTCGATGATTCTGCCAGTCGGCAGCTAGTCGGGGATTCGGGAAGCGGTTCTCCGGGTAGGTGCAGCACATGGCCGCTGATGCTCCACCGGATTGGTCTCGGTCCACGATTCCGGATGACCCCGAACCCCGGTGGGATCGGCAGGAGAAGCGCCTCCGATGGGTGGCATACGTTCTGATCGGCATCCTGGTGATCGGTGCCGCTCTCGGACTGCTCGGTGTCAAGACCAGCACCGTCGAAGCGAGCGGGGGCGGCCTGACACTCATAGTCCTCCACGCGAGTATCACCCGTCCCGGGCTCGCCACTCCCTTCTCGGTGACGGTCACGGCAGACGACGGCACGCTTCCAGAAGAGATAACCGTGCGGCTCGCCACCCGCTACCTCGAGATGTTCGACCAGAACGCGGTCGAGCCCGAGCCGGATCGATCCACGGTCGATGACGAGTCGGTTCG
>DATGPZ010000009.1:0-3493 GCA_035304485.1 Acidimicrobiia bacterium
TCGGCAGTGACCGGCTCCCGGCGCTGGGGCTGGGACGCATTGGCGGCGACGCGGGCAGGAGCACCGGAGGTCACGGTGGTCGACGTGGCGGGATCGGCTTCCTGGGCGATCTGGACGTGGAACAGATACCGGACGGCGTCACGCTTGATGACCTCGATCATGTCCTGGAACATGTCGTAGGCCTCCCGCTGGTACTCGCTGAGCGGGTCGCGCTGACCCATCGCCCGCAACCCGATCCCCGCCCGGAGGTAATCCATGTCGGACAGGTGATCCCGCCACTTGTTGTCGATGACCGAGAGAAGAACCGAACGTTCGACCTGCCGCAATGTCTCCTCGCCGAGTTCCTGCTCCCTCTGTTCGTAGACAGCCAGAGCCTCCTCTATGGCGGCATCGGCCAGGTCGTCGGCAGAGGACCCGGAAAAGGTGTCCCGGTCGATCTTGCTCGGGTAGATCTGGGTCAGCTCTCGTTCGAGCTCATCCCAGTCCCAGGTCGACGGCGGAGCGTCACCGACTGTGTCCTCGACGACCCCGCCGACCACCTGCTCGATCCACTCGTCGATCAGGTGGTCCCCGGCCTGGCCGTCGAGGATGGAGGCGCGCCAGGCGTAGATGACCTCGCGCTGGCGGTTCATCACCTCGTCGTACTTGAGCACGTTCTTTCGGATCTCGAAGTTCTGTGATTCGACCTGGCGCTGGGCCCGCTCGACGGCGTTGTTCACCCACTTGTGCTCGATGGGCATGTCGTCGGGGATCTTGAGCCGCTCCATGATCATCTCGACCCGCTCCCCTTGGAAGCGACGCATCAGGTCGTCCCGGAGCGACAGGTAGAACCGCGACTCGCCGGGATCGCCTTGACGACCCGACCGACCCCGCAGCTGGTTGTCGATGCGGCGGGACTCGTGGCGCTCGGTGCCGATCACATACAGGCCGCCGGCCTCGAGGACGCGCTGCTTGTCGGGAGCGATCTGGGCGGCGTATTTCTCGGTCAGCTCAGCCAGCCGGGTTTCGTACTCGGGATCGTCCGGCTTCACGCCTTCTTTCTTGAGCTCGTTCTTGGCGAGCCCTTCCGGGTTGCCGCCGAGCATGATGTCGACACCACGGCCGGCCATGTTGGTGGCCACCGTGACGGCACCAGGACGGCCGGCTTGGGCGATGATCTCCGCCTCCCGGGCGTGGTGCTTCGCGTTCAGGACTTCGTGAGGGATCCCCCTCTTGGTCAACAGCCGGGAGAGCAGCTCGGAACGCTCGATCGACACGGTGCCCAACAGGACAGGCTGACCACGCGCATGGCGTTCGGCCACGTCGTTCACGACTGCCTCGAACTTGGCTTCCTCGGTCTTGTAGACCTTGTCGGGTTGATCGATCCGGGCAACCGGCCGGTTGGTGGGCACCACCAGCACCTCGAGGCCGTAGATCTGGGCGAGCTCGGCCGCCTCGGTCTCGGCGGTACCGGTCATACCTGCCAGCTTGTCGTAGAGGCGGAAGAAGTTTTGGAGCGTGATCGTGGCCAGCGTCTGGTTCTCGGCCTTGATCGCCACTCCCTCCTTGGCCTCGATCGCTTGGTGCAGACCTTCGGAGTAGCGGCGCCCTTCCAGGACGCGTCCGGTGAACTCGTCGACGATCTTGACCTCGCCGTGGTCCACCAGGTACTCGACGTCCCGGTGGTAGAGCTCCTTGGCCTTCAGTGCCGACTCCAGGTGGTGGACCAGGTCGACAGCAGCATGGTCGTAGAGGTTCTCCACGCCCACAGCCTGTTCCACCGCTGCGACACCCTCTTCGGTGACGAGGACCTGGCGCTTCTTCTCGTCGACTTCGTAGTGGATTCCCGGCTGGAGACGGGCCGCGATACGGGCGAAGTCCTTGTACCAGCGGGCCGAATCGGCCAGCCGCCCCGAGATGATCAGTGGTGTTCGAGCCTCGTCGACGAGGATCGAGTCGACCTCGTCGATGATGGCGTAGTGGTGACCGCGCTGGACCATGTCCTTGCGCCGCATCGCCATGTTGTCCCGGAGGTAGTCGAACCCGAACTCGTTGTTGGTGCCGTAGGTGATGTCGGCGGCATATGCGGGCTTGCGCTCGGCAGGGGTCATGCCCGCCTGGATCAGGCCGACTTCGAGACCGAGGAAACGGTGGACACTGCCCATCCACTCGGCGTCACGGGAGGCCAGATAGTCGTTGACCGTGACCAGGTGGACACCTTTGCCTTCGAGAGCGTTGAGGTAAGCGGGCATCGTCGAGACGAGGGTCTTTCCCTCACCGGTCTTCATCTCGGCGACCATGCCGGCGTGGAGGGCGGCTGCCCCGATCACCTGGACGTCGAAGGGACGCTGACCGAGGACACGCTTGGCAGCTTCCCGAACGGTGGCGAACGCCTCTACCTGGATGTCGTCGAGGGACTCGCCATTCTCGAGGCGCTGACGGAACTCGACGGTCTTGGCAGCGAGAGCGGCGTCGTCCAGAGCTTCGAATTCAGGTTCGAGATCGTTGACGGCAGCGACGATCCCCTCGAAGGCCTTGAGGCTCCGCCCCTCGCCCATGTTGAGGAGCTTGGAGAAGAGGGACATTGCGATCAGTTTACTGGAAGGGTCGATGTAGCCCTAGACCCCGAAGTCAGGGATCGATGAGTCCCTCACGGATGGCGTAGAGGACCGCGTCGTGGCGGGAGCCCAAGCCGGTCTTGTCGAGGACGTTGCGGATGTGGTTCTTCACCGTGTTCTCGGAGATGAACAGCTTGTCTGCGATCTCCTTCGAAGTCAGCCCCTCCGACACCTCCCGGAGGATCTCGATCTCGCGGCCGGTCAACGCCGGTTTGCGACTGGTGGCGACATCGCGGGTGCGCAGCATCTGACCCACGATCTCGAACAGCTTGGCCTCCATCGCCGGAGACGCTGCCGCACCCCCGGCTGCCACGTCGCGCAGCGACTCGACGAGCCTCTCGAGCGGCGTGTCCTTCGTCAGGTATCCGCGGGCACCGGCCTTGACACCCATGAGCATGTCCTCTGACGATTCCGACGAGGTGAGCAGCACCACCGCCGCCTTGGGTGCTTCCTCTCGGATGGTGCCGACGATCTCCAGCCCCGACATTCCCGGCATGAGCACATCCAGGAGAACCAGATCCGGCTGGTGCTCGCGGGCGAGGGCGATGGCCGACATGGCGTCGGCGGCGGTCGCCACCACCTCGAATCCGGCTTCCTTCATGGCGGCGGCGAGGGCAGCACGGAACAGTTCGGCATCGTCGACGATCAGGACCCGGGTCATGGTCACCTCACGCCGGTTCGATCAGGCCGAGGCGGCCGTCCCGACGACGGTAGATCACGTTGTGAGTCTCCGTGTCGGCGTTGAGAAAGAAGAAGAAGGCATGTCCGAGCATGTCCATTTGGAGAACGGCTTCATCCAGAGTCATCGGCTTCATGACGAATTGCTTGACCCTCACGATCTCGTCCGAGGGATTCTCCTCGGGTGCCGGAGCCACGTCCTCGGTCTGCCGGTTTCG
>DATGPZ010000010.1:0-26722 GCA_035304485.1 Acidimicrobiia bacterium
CGGCTTTCCGGACGAGCTCGAGGTCCTCTCGTCCGGCAACGAGGTCGCGGCCACCGAGGTGACCCTTCCCGTGCCCGATCCCGACCACCTGGAGCGGTACGAAGGGATGCTCGTGACCTTCCCCCAGGACCTCTACGTGACCGAGTTCTTCCAGCTCGGTCGCTTCGGGCAGGTGGTGGTGTCGAGCGGTGACCGCCTCCAGCAGCCCACGGCGGTGGCGGAACCGGGGGTGGAGGCGAACGCGGTCCAGGCAGCCAACGACCTGAATCGGCTGATCCTCGACGACACAACCAACGCGCAGAACCCAGATCCGATCGTGTTCGGGCGCGGTGGAGAGCCGTTGACCGCGGCCAATACCCTCCGGGGCGGGGACACGGTCACCGGCGCCACCGGCGTCCTCACCTACACCTGGGCGGGCAACTCGGCGTCGGGGAACGCCTACCGCCTGCGACCGGTCGACGCCGGCGCAGTGTTCGACTTCGTGGCGCAGAACGAGCGTCCGAGCGCGCCGCCTTCGCTGGGCGGGTCCCTCGAGGTGGCCAGCTACAACGTGCTCAACTACTTCCTCACCCTCGATCAGGATGGCAACCAGTGCGGTGTCGTGCCCGACGACTGTCGCGGGGCCGAATCGGAGATCGAGTTCGATCGACAGCGAACCAAGCTGTTGCAGGCGCTGGCTCGCCTGGACGGCGACGTCGTCGGCTTGATGGAGCTCGAGAACACGCCAGGCGTGAGCCCGGAAGCCGACCTGGCGGCGGGTCTGAACGACCTGAAGGGCGACGGCGCCTACGCCGCCATCGACGCCGGCACGGTCGGCGACGACGTCATCCGGGTCGGGATGATCTACAAGCCGGGTTCGGTCACGCCCATCGGCGCCCCGGTGGTCATCGACTACGGCGACGGCCGCAATCGGGCGTCGCTCGCCCAGACATTCACCGAGAACGCCACCGGCGAGGTGTTCAACGTGGTCGTGAACCACTTCAAGTCGAAGGGTTGTGACGAGGCGTCAGGCCTCGACGCCGACCAGGGCGACGGTCAGGGTTGCTGGAACGCCACCCGGGTGGCGGCCGCTGAACATCTCGTCGCCGCCATGGCATCCGGCGGTCACGGCGACGCCGACTGGCTGGTGATCGGCGATCTCAATTCCTACGACCACGAGGATCCGATCGACGTGTTCATCGACGCCGGGTTCGTGGACCTCGCCGAGGAATTCGGCGGCGATCGGGCCTACTCGTATGTGTTCGACGGCCAGTGGGGCTACCTCGACTACGCATTGGCTTCTCCGTCCCTGGCTGAGCAGGTGACGGGAGCGGCGGAGTACCACATCAACGCCGACGAACCGAGCGTCCTCGACTACAACACCAACTTCAAGACGGACGCCCAGATCGACTACCTGTTCGCTCCTGACGAGTTCCGCACCTCCGACCACGACCCGGTACTCGTGGGACTGTCCCTCGACAGCGGGTTGGGCGATCTGATGGCTTCGCCCGACTCTCTCTGGCCGCCGAACCACAAGTACCGGGCGGTCGAGCTGTCGGCCGACGGTGACCAAGTGACGGTCGAGACCGTGACCTCGTCGGAGGCCGACTCCGGCCTCGGTGGCGGAGACGAGCCCAACGACATCGTCGTCGTGGATTCGGACTCCCTGCTGCTGCGGGCCGAGCGGTTCTCCCGCGACGGCCGGACATACACCATCGAAGCCGTAGTCCGGGGCGACGGTCAGGTCCGCTACGACTCGACGGAGGTGATCGTCCCGCACGACCGCGGGCGCGACAACCGTTGACGTCGCTGCATCGACCAGTCTTCGCTAAACCCATGCGGTTTCGGTGCCGATCCTTCGACCGTGAGCAACTTCAGGGGGACGATGTGGGTCGCCTCCGACTCCGGGTCGGTGCCGTTCGAGGCGGCCATCGCCGAACACCGGTTGGTGATTTCGGTTGAAGGTGTCGAGGTGGGGAACTGGCCGGTCGAGGCCGTGCAGGCACAGGTCGAGCCGGAGGGGATCCACCTCCGCCTCGGCCAAGACGAGGTGGTGATCGACGTCACCGACCGGGTGGGTTTGATGATGGCGCTCGGTCGGAGCGCGTCGGAGGCTCCGCCACGACGACAAAGGAACCTCCCGTCCCTCCGTCTCGTGGTCGCCTCCGTGCTGCTGGGCGCTTTGGTCGTGGCATCGGTGTTCGCCACCGGCATCGTCGGCTCATCTCTCCTGATCCTCGGCCTCCTGGTACTGGTCCTAGGAGCCTTCGCCACCTCGGAGCCGCGTCTCGCCTTACGACTCCCGTTCGGATTGCAGGCTCTCCACGTGGTCGGGGTCGGGGTGGGTCTCCTGGCGATCGGCATGGCGCTGGTCGCCGTCGCCTGACGGACGTAGCCGGCGATGGGTGGGACCGAAGGCGTCCTTCCAGAGCGGAGTGGTGAGGAGCCACACGGCCACTGCCAGCAACAGGACCGGGGTCGCTCGGACGATCTGGGTGTAGTCGAGGCTGGTCGACAGGCTTCCCCCGACCAGAGCTCCGATCGGCAAGGTCCCCCATGACAGCGCCCGGGAGGCCGTGATGACCCGCCCGAGCATCGTCGGCGGCGTGTAAACCTGGCGGATCGTCGCGATCGGGACGTTCACGAGGCCGATTCCCACGAACATCACGAAGGCGAAGCCCAGGGCCACAGGGCCGAACTTCGAGAAGACGAGGAGGGTCATCCCGATAGCCATCGTGGCGACCCCGACCGTCATCGTCCGCCCGAGACCGAGCAGGCGGATGACCCGATCAGCCGAGCTCGCCCCGGCGATGCTGCCGAGACCGAACGCGACGATCAGGATGCCGATCTGGAACTCGGTGACTGGTCCCAGGACCACCATCGCCATGACGACGAATGTGCCTTCGATGAAGCCGAAGACGAGATTGGCGACGGCGGCGGCGATGGTCGAGTCACGCAGTCGCCGCTCGCCGACCAGGAAGCGGAGACCGTTGAGTGTCTCCTCGATGAAGCCGCCTCGCTCCTCCTCGTCCTGTGTCTCCAGGTAGCCGACTGGGCCGATCAGGTAGATGGCCACCGAAGACAGGGCAAAAGCGACGCCGTTCAACCACAGGCCGGGGGCGGTGCCGCCGAGGCTCGCCAAGACTCCGGCCAGGGCGGGACCGGCGGCGAACATGGCTGCTTGGGTGGAGGCGATGCGCCCATTCGCCCGGGCCAGGTCCTTGCTGGGGACGAGGGCGGGGATGATCGCGAACAGAGCGTTCTCGTAGACCGCCGAGAACGTGCCCACCACGAAGGCGACGGCGAACACCCGTCCCAACGTGAAGGTGCCGAACGTGGCCGCCAGATAGAAGAAAGCCAGCGCCCGCACGACGTTGGACACGATCATCGCCCACCGCAGTCGAACCCGATCGAGGATCACACCGCCCAACAGCCCGAACGCCAGCGTCGGCAGCGTCTCGAGGGCGTAGGCGATCGAAAAGGGCAGGGCCGACTCGGCCTGCTGGACGAGGTCGAGTACGACCAGTGGAATCGTCAGGTAGGCGACGTATGTGCCGAGCAGGCTCACGGCCGCCCCCACATAGAGCATCGTGAACCTGGACCCGAGACCTCTGCGGCTGCCGGCGAGATGACGGCCGCGGGTCATTCGGAGCCTGCTTCCACACAGCTGATCATGCGTGCGTGACCTTAGATCGACCCTGACCGCGAAGAGGGTCGGCGGAGCTTCCGCCCAGCTTTCGGACGATCGATTGCGGTCCGAGAGCGCGACCAAGATGTTTCTCCTTCGTATAGAGAACACCAGGATGGTTACCCTTCACCTTCTGATGGCACAGCCAACCGAAATCCCGGAGCTCGCTACCGAGCTCTTCGAGATGTCCAAGGAGTATCTCCGGCAGGAGACGGTCGAGCCGATGAAGCGGCTCGGCAGCTATGCCGGGCTCGGCATCGGAGGAGGAGTGGTGTTCGCCATCGCCACCATCCTCGGGGTGCTGGCCCTCTACGCCGGGATGCAGGTGTTGATGAACGAGCTGCTGGGAGGAAACGAGTGGTACAACGTTCTGGCACGGGGCATCACGACGCTGGTGGCGGGGATCGGCGCCGGTCTGGTCGGCTGGAGGATGAGCAAGCAATGACCATCCAGCCGAGCGACATCGAGGCCAAGGCCCGGGAGATCCAGGCCGCACTGGACGAAACCCGGGAGTCGGCTCAGAACACGGCGGTGCTGGCAGGCGTGGCCGTGGCCCTCTTCCTGGTGCTCGCCTTCTTCTTCGGGCGCCGCAAGGGCAAGAAGAGTCGGGCGGTCATCGAGATCTACCGGGTCTGATCCGGTTCTGCTCTCCGGATCTGGATCTTCGGCTCACCCCGCCGGGCATGGCGGACCACTATCGTGGAGCCCACCGGAAGCTTCTTGCGGTAGATCAACTCCCGCTGGTCTTTCGAGCTCCTCGCCTTCTGGAACAGGATCAAGGCGAGGCCGGTGAGCAACACGGCCTGGTTGCCCTCCCGGAGACCGCGGAGTGTGCGGGCCCAACCGAGTGTCTTCAGGTTCATCAGTGTCGTCCAGTTCCTCTACCGTGAGAGAACCGTAGCTGTTGGAGGTTCCATGCGTAACAACAAGCGATTCCAACAGATCGTCATCTGGGTGATCGTCATCGGGATGGTGCTCACCCTGGCGGCGGGCGTCCTGGGATCTCTGGCGTGAAGGTCATCTTGCGCCAGCCTCGGCGGGAGGTGGAGGTCGAGGGCGCAAAGCGGGTACAGGACCTGTTCGATCGTCTGGACCTCGTCCCGGAGGGCTATCTGGCGATCCGGGACGGCGAGTTGCTGACGGCCGACATGCCGGTGGCGCCCGACGACGTCATCGAACTCCGACCGGTCATCTCGGGAGGCGGGACGTGAAGTGCCGGGTGTGCCGCCAACGGGCCGCCATCCAGGTCCGACGCCACAACGCCAACTTCTGTCCGTCGCATTTCATCGAGCACATCCACCGCCAGGTCGAGAAGACCATCCATCACTACCGGATGTTCCAGCCGGGAGAGCGGCTGGTGCTGGGCGTGTCGGGCGGCAAGGACAGCCTCGCCCTCTGGGACATCCTGACCGAATTGGGCTATGACGTCGACGGTGTGTATCTCCACCTCGGCATCGGCGACTACTCCTCCGACAGCCTGGTGTTCAGCCGCCAGTTCGCTGAAGCCCGGGGTCTCCAACTCCACATCAAGGATCTGCCCGCCGATGTGGGATTCTCGGTCCCGGAGGCGGCAGCGACGAGTGCGCGCACGCCCTGCTCGGCCTGCGGGCTGTCGAAGCGATACCTCCTGAACCAGGTAGCAGAAGAGGGCGGATACGACGTCCTGGTCATGGGCCACAACCTGGACGACGAGGCCGCCACCTTGTTCGCCAACGTCCTCCAATGGCATCCGGGCTATCTCGCCCGCCAGTCTCCGGTGCTCCCTGCCGACGAGGGTGGCCTGGCCCGCAAGGTCAAGCCGTTGATCCGGGTCGCCGAGAGGGAGACCGCCGCCTACTCCATCCTGCGGGGCATCGAATACGAGGTCGAGGAGTGCCCGATGGCGGCCGGAAACACCATCAACCGGTACAAGGAGTGGCTGAACATCCTGGAGGAGCAGTCTCCGGGCATGAAGGCGAACTTCCTCTTCGGTTTCCTCGACCGCGGCCAGCCTGCATTCGCCGAATTCGAGGAGAATGTGGAGTTGGTGGCTTGCTCGGTGTGCGGGCAGCCGACCACCGCCGAGGTGTGCGCCTTCTGCCGGCTTCGCCAACAGACCCTCGTCAACATCGAGTCCCGGGCCGCCGTATGAGTGTCTTCGAGCACGGAGACCCCTGCCTCCTGGTCGATGGGAAGGGTCGCCAGTACCTGCTGAAGCTGGATGTCGACCGTCAATTCCAGTACCACCGGGGAGTCCTGGATCATTCCTCCATCATCGGGCTCGAGGACGGGAGTTGGGTCGAGGCCTCGTCCGGGGGGCGGTTGTTGGCGTTGCGCCCTCGCTTGTCCGATTTCATCCTCCGCATGCGCCGGGGCGCCCAGGTCGTGTACCCGAAGGACATCGGCCCGATCCTGGTGTTCGCCGACATAGGCCCCGGAATGACGGTGCTCGAGGCCGGCACCGGTTCGGGGGCACTGACGATGGCCCTCACCCGGGCAGTGGGGGAAAAGGGGCGGGTCGTGTCCGTCGAGCGGCGCGAAGACCATGCGGACCGGGCGCGCAAGAACATCGAGCGCTTCTTTGGCGAGATCCCAGCCCAACTGGAGCTCCGCTCGGGCGAAGTGGAGGAGGTCGTAGCCGAGGTGGCGCCGGAGCGCCTGATTCTGGACCTACCCGAGCCCTGGCATGCGGTCGAAGCGGCGGCCGAACACCAGCCGAGCGGAGGGGTCATTTGCGGCTACCTCCCCACCGTGCCCCAGGTGCAGACGCTGGTGGACACCCTACGGGCGACGCGGGCCTTCGCTGAGATCGAGGTGCGCGAGTTCCTGTTCCGGGACTGGAAGGTGGCGGGCCGGTCGGTGCGTCCCGATCACACGATGGTGGGCCACACCGGGTTCTTGGTGTTCGCCCGCCGGGTCAACCGCGAGTAGTCGCGAGAATCAGGGCTCGAGGAAGATGCACTCGCCGGGGCACTCCTCGGCCGCTTCGATCGTGATGTCCTCCTGGCCGGCAGGCACGACGGCGACCCCTTGGGCACCCTCGGGATTGCCCTTCTCCGCGGCGTAGATCTTGTCACCCTCGCGGACGTAGGCGAGGCCGTCGTCGAGCAGCACGAAGACGTCGGGGGCGATCTCCTCGCAGAGTCCGTCTCCGGTGCAGAGATCCTGGTCGATCCAAACCTTCATGTCGGAGGCACTCCTCAGTGCGGGTTTTGTTGCCGTTGAAAGGGGGAAATGCATAGTAGCCAGGGCATTCCAGGACCGGTACATGGCGGGCGCGACGCGGTCATCGACTGGGCCGAAGAGGTCCTGGGACAAATCCAAACGCTCCGTATACTGCGCGGAGGCGACCGAACCAGGAGGAAGCCCATGAGTCGTTCGAGCGAGCCAGAGGAAGCCATCGAACTGCGCCGCGCCGTCGCCGCCTTGGAGGAAGAGGTGTCCGGGCTCCGCCGTCGGTTGCGCGACAGTCACGAGGTACCTGCCCAGCTCGAACGCGATCTGGCCGAGGCGCACCGCACGATCGAGCGTCTCCGTTCCCAGAACGACAAGCTCGCCGCCGTGCTCGAAGAGGCACGTGAGCAACTGAGTGTTCTCCGGGCCGAAGTCGAGAAGCTCACGACGCCTCCCAACAACTTCGGGACGATCCTCCAGGTGAACGCCGACGGGACCCTGGATGTGATGACCGGAAACCGCAAGCTCCGGGTGGCGGCCCAGCCCACGATCGACGTCAAAGACCTGTCGGTCGGCCAAGAGGTGCTGTTGAACGAGAGCTTCAACGTGGTCGACGTACGCGGCTACGAGCGGTCCGGCGAGGTCGTGCGAGTCCGCGAGAAGCTGGACGACGGCCGAGTGGTCGTCATCGCCCACGCCGACGAGGAACAGGTCGTCGAGCTGGCCGACTCGATGAAAGACAAGCCTTTCCGAGCCGGCGACTTCGTCCGCATCGACCCCAAGTCCAACCTCGTCTTCGAACGCCTGGCTCGGCCCGAGGTCGAGGAACTGGTCCTCGAAGAAGTGCCCGACGTCACCTACGAGCAGGTCGGCGGCCTGGCCGAACAGATCGAGGAGATCCGTGACGCAGTCGAGTTGCCATACGTGCACAAGGAGTTGTTCGGCGATTACGGGCTGGTGCCGCCCAAGGGCGTCCTGCTCTACGGCCCTCCGGGGTGCGGCAAGACCCTGATCGCCAAGGCCGTCGCCAACAGCCTGGCCAAGGCGGTGGCCGAGCGGACTGGGCGGCCCGACGTTCGCAGCTACTTCCTGAACGTCAAGGGGCCCGAACTCTTGAACAAGTGGGTGGGCGAGACCGAGCGCCAGATCCGTCTGATCTTCCAGCGGGCGAAAGAGAAGTCCGACGAAGGCGTGCCGGTCATCGTCTTCTTCGACGAGATGGATTCGCTCTTCCGCACCCGTGGCTCCGGAATCAGCTCGGACGTGGAGTCCACCATCGTGCCGCAGCTGCTCTCGGAGCTCGATGGTGTCGAGTCGCTCAAGAACGTGATCGTGATCGGAGCCTCCAACCGGGAGGACCTGATCGACCCGGCGATCCTGCGTCCGGGACGTCTGGACGTCAAGATCAAGATCAACCGGCCGGACACCGACGCTGCCCGCCAGATCTTCGGCATCTACCTCGATGCATCGGTTCCCTTGGACGAGACCGAACTGGCTCGTGCCGGAAACGATCCGGATCGATTGATCAGCCAGATGATCGACACCACCGTCGAGCACATGTACGCCGAGACCGACGAGAACCAGTTCCTCGAGGTCACCTACGCCAACGGCGACCGCGAGTTGCTCTACTTCAAGGACTTCTCGTCCGGGGCAATGATCGAGAACATCGTCCGCCGGGCCAAGAAGGACGCCATCAAGCGTGAGATCGCCGGTGGTTCCCGCGGTGTCAGCACCCAGGATCTCCTCTCCGCCATCAAGCAGGAGTTTCGCGAGCACGAGGACCTCCCCAACACCACCAACCCCGACGATTGGGCCAAGATCTCGGGCAAGAAGGGAGAGCGCATCGTGTACGTCCGGACCCTGGTGGGTGGTGACTCGGAGAGCCGCATGATCGAGCGGGTTTCGACAGGTCAGTACCTGTGAGTGGGGGTTAGATGGCCCTGCGCAAGGTCATAGGTACCGAGACCGAGTACGGCATCGCCGTCCGCTCGGATCCCGAGTTCAACCCGGCCCTCGGTTCGGCGATGGTGGTGAACTCCTACCCCGGCCCCCGGGTCAGGGTCCAGTGGTCGTACGAGGAGGAGTCGCCGGGTCGGGATGCCCGTGGCTTCGGTCACGAGGGATACGGCGTGTCGGACCCGGAGGGGACCTTGGTCAACGCCGTGCTCGCCAACGGTGCCCGCCTCTACGTGGATCACGCCCATCCCGAGTATTCGGCTCCGGAGGCCTGGGATCCACTGCAGGGGGCGCTCTACGACAAGGCCGGAGAGTTCGTCATGTATCGGGCAGCCCAGGCCGCCACCGAACGGCTGGGCGGCGCCCGCATGGCCCTCTACAAGAACAACTCCGATCGCAAGGGGAACTCCTACGGGGCCCACGAGAACTACCTCATGTCGAGGGCGACACCGTTCGGGGACATCATCCGCTACGCCATGACCTTCTTGGTGACGCGTCAGATCTTCACCGGATCCGGAAAGGTCGGGTCGGAGAACGGCCGGCCTCCGGTCGACTTCCAGCTGACCCAGCGGGCAGATTTCTTCGAGGAGGAGGTCGGCCTCGAGACGACTCTCAAGCGGCCGATCATCAACACCCGAGACGAACCCCATGGCGACTCGAGCAAGTACCGGCGCCTCCATGTGATCTTCGGGGACGCCAACCTGAGCGAGGTCCAGGTCTTCCTCAAGCTGGGGACGACTGCTCTTGCTTTGGCGGCGCTCGAGGACGGGGCTTTGCCCGACCCGCTCGACCTGGCCGATCCGGTGACCGCAGCGTGGACCGTCAGCCACGACATGACGTTCCGTCAGCCGCTCGAGCTCGACGGCGGTGGCACCGCCACCGCCCTGGATCTCCAGTTGCGGTACCTGGAGTGGCTGACCAAATACGTCGAGAAGGAGTTGGACGAGCCGGTCTGGCGTCAGGTGCTGGCGGAATGGGAGTCGGTCCTCAGCGACGTCGAGGCCGACCCCGACCGCTTGTCCGACCGCCTCGACTGGGCGGCGAAGCTACGCCTCTTCCGCCGCTACGCCGACCGTGACGCCCTCGGCTGGGACGATCCCAAGCTGGCGGCTCTGGACCTCCAGTACCACGACGTCGACCCCGAGCGGGGCCTCTACCACCGCCTCGTCGGCCGCAAGGAGATCCGCCGTCTATTCACCGACGAGGAGATAGCCCGAGCCGAAACCCAGCCGCCCGAGGAGACGCGGGCGTATTTCCGGGGGAGATGCGTCACCCAGTTCCCCGATAGCCTGGTGGCGGCCAACTGGGACTCCCTCGTTTTCGACCTGGGAGAACCGCATCTGCGGCGGGTACCGATGCTCGAACCACTGCGAGGAAGTCGTGATCTCGTCGGTCCGATACTCGACGAGGTGGCAGACGCCTCGGAATTGATCCAAAGACTAGGAGACTGACCATGCCTGATCAGGAACGCGAACGCGCTCGACAGCGAGACCGAAACGAAGAAGAAGTCGAAGAGCTGGAGCTGGCCGACACCGAAGCGGAGGCCGATCTGGAGGAACTGGACGATCTCTTGGACGAGATCGACTCGGTTCTCGAAGAGAACGCCGAAGAGTTCGTGAAGAACTACGTCCAAAAGGGCGGCCAGTAGAAGTCGGAAGACGGAAGTCGGAAGACAGGAGTCGGAAGTCGGAAGTCGGAAGTCGGCTCCGACAAACCAGCGGACCGGCACGCCCTATCCAGATTCGACGACGCGTCGACGCGGGGTTGGCGGCTCACCAAATCATCGAGCGTGGACCCTGGACCCAACACGTCGACGGACGGAGTCAAACCGCGCGACGTGGTCTCCTGTGAGACGCGGCTTCCGTCTTCCGTCTTCCGACTTCCGACTTCCGCCTCAGCCCGTCAGGGTTTCTGCTCGCTCTGTCTACAGTGACCTCTTATGCCTCAGTTTCCTCTACCGCTCGATCTGCCGGTGCCCACTTCGAGCTTCGGTGATCTCCTCGAAGCGGTCGGCGCCACCCCGCGCTGGGAAGTCTCTGCAGAAGCGGCCCGCAACCTGTCCGTTCCCGAGGGGACCACGGTCCTCGCCGTTCGCTACGCCGGTGGGGTAGTGATCGCCGGCGATCGTCAGGCCACCGAGGGTCACCTCGTGGCGCACAGGTTCATCCAGAAAGTGTTCCCGACGGATCGCTTCTCGGCGGTTGCGGTGGCCGGTGCGGCCGGGATCGCCACCGAGATGGTTCGCTTGTTCCAGGTCGAGCTCGAGCACTACGAGAAGCTAGAAGGCCGCCGTCTCTCCCTCGATGGCAAGGCGACCTATCTCGCCCGCCTGGTGCGGGGCCAGCTGCCGATGGCCCTCCAAGGCCTGGTCGTCGTCCCGCTGTTCGCCGGGTACGACGAGCTGGACGCCACCGGCCGCCTCTACTCCTACGACGTGGTGGGCGGTCGCTACGAGGAGGAGGACTTCGCCTCCACTGGCTCGGGCTCCCGACTGGCGAAGTCGTTCATGCGGACGGCCTTCGAGCCCGACATGACGCCTGAAGCGGCCATGGATCTGGCAGTGAAGGCATTGGTGGCCGCCGCCCAGGAGGACACCGCCACCGGCGGGCCCGACCTGCGACGCAACATACTTCCCACCATCTTCCGGATCGATTCCGGCGGAATCACCGAGGTGGCGGACGAAGAGATCCGTCCGGTGGCCGAGCGAGCCCTCGAGGTGATCCGATGAGCATGCCCTTCTACGTGGCGCCCGAGCAGCTGGTTCGGGACAAAGCCGAATTCGCTCGCAAAGGCATCGCCCGGGGACGTTCGATCATCGCCCTCGAATACTCCAGTGGGCTTCTGCTCATGGCCGAGAACCCGTCCCGGTCGCTCCGCAAGATCGCCGAGGTCTACGACCGCATCGCCTTCGCCGGCGTCGGCCGATACAACGAGTACGACACGCTGCGCAAGGCGGGAGTGCGTCAGGCCGACCTGATGGGCTACCTCTACAGCCGTGAAGACGTCAACGCCATGGCCCTGGCCACGGCGTTCGCCCAGACCCTCGGCTCGATCTTCTCCCACGAGCTGAAGCCCTACGAGGTCGAGATCCTCATCGCCGAGCTCGGGCTGGAGGGCGAGGACAACAAGCTCTACCGGATCTCCTACGACGGGACGCTGTCGGATGAGCGTCACTTCGCCGCCATCGGTGGGAAGGCCGAGGACCTGGTGGCGGCTCTCGAGGAGTTGTGGTCGGAAGGACTGTCCCTCGAACAGGCGTTGGAAGTCGGACGGGAAGCTTTCCGTCGAGCCGAGGAACGAGAGTCCGAAGGCTGGGAAGTGGTGGTCCTCGACGCGGCCAACGGCCGGCGCACCTTCCGCCGGCTCGACGAATCCGAGCTCACCGCCAGCGAGTAGGTCGCAAGGGACCTCCACCAAAGGTCTGGCGTGCCCTAGGCTGGCGTTGTGGAACGCCGGATCTTCGGCCTGGAGAACGAGTACGGGGTCACGTGCACCCTGAGGGGACAGCGGCGGCTCAGCCCAGATGAGGTTGCCCGTTATCTCTTCCGGAGAGTCGTGTCCTGGGGCCGTTCGTCGAATGTGTTCCTCGAGAACGGCGCTCGCCTCTACCTCGACGTCGGCAGCCACCCCGAGTACGCGACTCCGGAGTGCGATTCGCTGGTCGACGTGGTGGCACACGACAAGGCGGGGGAGCGGATTCTCGAGGGCCTGGTCCACTCGGCCGAGCAGCGCCTCGAGGAAGAGGGCATCCGAGGCGAGATCTACCTCTTCAAGAACAACACCGACTCGGCCGGCAACTCCTATGGCTGCCACGAGAACTACCTGGTCAGCCGGCACAAGGATTTCCATCGCACCGTCGAGGTGCTGATCCCCTTCCTCGTCACCCGCCAGATCTTCCTGGGAGCGGGCAAGCTCTCCCAGACTCCCCGCGGCACGGCGTATTCGCTGTCACAGCGGGCCGAGCACATCTGGGAGGGGGTCTCGTCGGCGACCACCCGCTCTCGACCGATCATCAACACCAGGGACGAACCCCACGCCGACGCGGAACGGTTCCGGCGGCTCCACGTCATCGCCGGTGACTCGAACATGAGCGAGTACGCCACCTATGTGAAGGTGGGGACCGTGGTGGCGCTCCTCCAGATGATCGAGCGGGACGTCGTCTTCCGCGATCTGACGCTCGAGAACCCGATCCGCTCCATCCGCGACATCTCCCACGACCTCTCGTGCCGAAAGAAGGTGCGGCTGGCCAACGGACGTGAGTTGTCAGCCCTCGACATCCAATGGGAGTACCTGGACCGAGCGATGCGATTCGCCCGCAGCCCCGGTTTCACCCCTCAGGTGCAGCGGGCGGTCGACATGTGGGAGCACCTGCTGACCGGGCTGGAGAAAGACCCCATGACCCTCGACCGCGAAGTCGACTGGGTGATCAAGTTCAAGATCCTCGACCGCTATCGAAGCCAGCGGGGGGTCACCATGTCGGATCCCCGCTTGGCGATGTTGGATCTCTCGTATCACGACGTCGATCGCAGCCGCGGGGTCTACAACCTGCTGGCGGCGAAGGGCATGGTCGATCGAATCGTGACCGACGCCGAGATAGCCAATGCGGTTCGGACGCCGCCGCAGACGACCAGAGCCCGCCTGAGGGGCGAGTTCATTCGGGTGGCGAAGGCCCGCAAGCGCGACTTCACCGTCGACTGGGTGCATCTCAAGCTCAACGACCAGGCTCAACGCACAGTGCTCTGCAAAGATCCTTTCAAGAGCCACGACGAACGCGTCGACCGCCTGATCGACAGCCTTTGAAGTCGGAAGTCGGAAGTCGGACGTCGGAAGTCGCGTCTCACAGGAGAGCACGTCGCGCGGTTTGACTTCGTCCGTCGGCGCGTTGGGGATCCGGGGTCCACGCTCGATGGTTCGGTGAGCCATCAAACCCGCGTGAGCGCGTCGTCGGATCGGGGTAGGGCGTGCTGGTCCGCTGATTCGTCGGAACCGGCTTCCGTCTTCCGTCTTCCGACTTCCGACTATCAAGGTCGTTTTGTTCTCGGGTCGAAAGCGGTTGAATAGACCCGAATGCGCAAAGTGATCGAGCGGCTCCTGAATCTGCTCGCGTTCTTGTTGACCACTTCCCGCCCGGTCACGGCCGACGAGATCCGCAACCGGGTCGCCGGATACGAGAACTCGAGCGACGAAGCCTTCCATCGCATGTTCGAGCGGGACAAGGATCTGCTGCGGCGGATCGGGATCCCCTTGGAGCTGAGCGAAGGGAACGGCTGGGGCATCGAGGCTGGATACGTCATCGACCCGGATGCGTATCGGCTGCCCGACCCGGGCCTGACGGACGAGGAACGAGCGGCGCTGGCTCTCGCCGCCCGGGTGGTCCGTCTCGGCGGGGGACCGGCCGCGCCGGAGGCTCTGCTGAAACTCGGAGGGGTCGGCCCGGGAGGAGGCTCCGAGCCGCTGGGGGCCGATCTCGGATATCCCGCCGATCGGCTCGGTGACCTGTTCGCGGCGGTGACCGAGCGCAGGGTCGTGACCTTCGATTACCGGAATCGCGAGCGCGAGGTCAGGCCCTACGGCCTGGCGCATCGGCGCGGTCACTGGTACCTGGTGGGTGATGCCGGGGGTGAGACCCGGGTGTACCGGGTCGATCGAATGGAAAGCGTGCAAGTCGGTTCGGAACCGGAGGCCTTCGACCGCCCGCCCGACTTCGATCTCAGAGCCGCGGTCGACTCACAGCCGTGGGAAGCGGGTCCCGACACCCAGATCATCGCCACTGTCGAGTTCGATCCCGAACTCGCCTGGTGGGCGGCTCGAACCCTCCGGGTCGATCACGAATCGGGTCCACTGACGGTCGACCTGCCGGTCGCCAACGTCGACGCCTTCATAGGGTGGATCCTGAGCTTCGACGACGCCGCCGTCGTCACCGGCCCACCGGAGTTACGTGAGCAGATCGTCGAGCGGGTCCGGGCGGCCATCGCATGAGCCGCACCGCCAGCCGCCTGACCCGAATCCTGGCGATGTTGCCCTGGGTGATCGCCAACCCTGGTGCCTCCGTCGACGAGGTGTGCCAGAGATTCGGATACAAGAACCACGAGGATCTCGCGCGGGATCTCGATGTCGTGTTCGTATGCGGCCTCCCCGGCTACGGTCCGGGGGAGTTGATGGTCGCCTACATCGACGGCGACGAAGTGGTCGTCGACACGGCCGACTATTTCGAGCGTGCCCCCCGGCTCACGCCGAGCGAGGCGCTCTCGATGCTCGCTTCCGGGATGGCCATCCTCTCGATGGGGGAGGGCAGTCCCGCTCTCGAGTCGGCGGTGGACAAGTTGATCTCCACCCTGGCGCCCGATGCCGACGGACTCGCCGTCGACATCTCCGCCGAACCGACCCTGGTGAGCCCTCTGCGAAAGGCGGCGGCCGAGCATCGTGTGGTGCGCATCACCTACACGTCCCTGGGAAGCGGTGAGACCACCGAACGGGCGATCGAGCCTTGGGTGGTCTTCACGTCGCTCGGCAACTGGTACGTGACCGGCTATTGCCGGCTCGCTCAGGGTGAGCGGGTCTTTCGGCTCGATCGGATTCGGGATCTCGAACCCACGGACGAGGAATTCGAACCTCCCGCCGAGATCCCCGAGCCACAAGTGAGCTACACGCCATCGGACGACGACGTGCGGGCGCGTATCGCCTTGTCGCCTTCGGCCCGGTGGGTGCTCGACTACTACCCGGTAGACGTGGTCGAGGACGGGCCCGACCAGGTCGTGATCGATTTCAGTGCCTCGGATCCGCTGGTCGCCGCCCGGCTCCTGCTCCGGCTCGGAACTCGGGCCCGCCTCCTCGAAGGCACCGAGGTCGCCGAAGCCCTCCAGGCACTCGGCCAACGCGTCCTCGCCCGGTACAGCTGAACTGCGTTAGGTGGTTCGCTCAGAGTCGGAAGTAGCGCAGAGTCGGAAGTCGGAAGTCGGAAGTCGGACGTAGGCTTCGATAAACCAGCTGACCAACACGCCCCACCCGGATCCGACGCCGCGTCACCGGGATTGGACGAATCTACGGTCGTTCTCAGTTCGGAAGATGGAGCTGGCTCCGACGAACCAGCGGACCGGCACGCCCCCACTCGGATTCGGTGACGCGTAGATGCGGGTCTGAGGGTTGACGGAACCACCGTAGGTAGGCCCAGGATCTCGCATGGGTCCGCCGACGGGGGTGGAGCGCGCGACGTACTTGCCTGTGAGACGCGGCTTCCGTCTTCCGTCTTCCGACTTCCGACTCCTTCCGTCTTCCGACTTCCGACTCCTTCCGTCTTCCGTCTTCCGTCTTCGGTGGGTTCTCTGACCCATCTCCACTTTCAGCCTTTAGAACCTCCATGCAGAGGTCGATAGATGGGGAACACGGAGTGAGGAGTAGCACACCCATGACCACCATCAAGACGACCTGTTCCCGATGCGGCGACGTCCATCTCACTCCCGGCGATCTCGAATTGGAACTGGCACCCTCGAGCGACGAGGGGAGCTACACCTTCACATGCCCGGTCTGTGAGGAGTTTCAGCGGCGGCCCGCCAATGCTCGGGTCGTGAGTGTGCTGCTCGCCACGGGAGTGAAATATCAGATCGTCGACGACGGACCGATCACCGAAGAGGAGATCCGGCGTTTCGCCGCGGCTCTCGACTCGGAACCCGATCCTTTCCGCCTGCTGACCAGCTGAGCCCTCGGCTCCGCTGCCGTCGTTGACCCTCAGGCCCCTACCATACGGGGCATGCTGCAGGGCAGCGAGATCCTCATCATCCTCCTGCTGGCCCTGATCGTCCTGGGTCCGGCTCGGCTCCCCGAGATGGCCCGGCGCATGGGCCGTTGGTCGGCGGAGCTACGTCATGCTGCCCGGGAACTGCGTGAAGGGCTCGAGGCCGAAGTCGGGGATCTGCGCGAGATCCGGCGGGATCTGGAGGCGCCGATAGATGAGATGCGGCGCGAATTCAGGGAAGTGAGCCGGGACCTCGACTCCACGGTGTCGGAGGCGCGTTTGAAGTGGGTCGGCCCCAAGCCCGTCTCGGGGCCGACTCCCGAGGAGGCCCTCGCCGATCTCGACGAGATCGAACGCGAAAGAGGCCGGGAATCCGGGGCGTGAAGCCCGACGAGGCACGACCGATACTCGCCCACCTGGAAGAGCTCCGGTGGAGGCTGGTCAAGTCGGCGGTCGCCGTTCTGATCGGCTCGATCATCGCTTTCTTCTTCGCCGACTGGTTGCGGGAGATCCTCGAGATCCCGTTCCACCGAGCCGATCCGACCGCCGAGTTCCAGACGTTCACCCCTGCCGAGCAGTGGGGCGTCTTGATGCGGATCACCTTCTTCGGAGGCCTGATCCTGGCGAGCCCGGTGGTGCTGTACCAGCTGTGGGCATTCATCCATCCGGCACTGACAGAGAAGGAGAAGCGCTGGGCGGTCCCGATCATCGCCGTCATGGTGGCCCTGTTCGTGGGCGGTGTCGTCTTTGGTTACTCGATGATGCCCCGGGCGCTCGAGTTCCTGCTCGGCATCTTCGACGACGTCCGCAACGACCTCCGTCTCTCGGACTACTACTCGTTCACCCTGAGGTTCATCTTCGCCATCGGAGTGGCGTGTCTCTATCCAGTGTTCTTGTTCGCAGCGGCTGCGGCGGGGCTGGTGAGATCCGAACAGCTCGCACGCGGGCGCAGATGGGCGGTCCTGCTGGTCGTGGTGGCGGCAGCCCTCATCACCCCGACCGGTGATCCCCTCACCCTCACAGTGTTCTCGGTGCCCCTCTATCTGATGTACGAGATCACCTACTGGGTGGTGCGCCTGGTCCTCAAGAAATGACCGCCGACGAGTACTTCGCCCGGCTTCCGTTCCCGCCCGACCCCTTCCAGCGGGAAGCGGCCGAGTCGATCGCCTCCGGGCGGTCGGTGGTGGTGACCGCTCCGACGGGAGCGGGAAAGACATTGGTGGCAGAGGTGGCGGTCCACCTGGCGCTCGAGAAGGGCAGCCGCGCCTTCTACACCACTCCGATCAAGGCGCTCTCCAACCAGAAGTACGGGGACTTCTTCGACGAGTACGGTCCCGAGCGAGTTGGGCTGCTGACCGGAGACAACGTGATCAACGGCGACGCCGATGTGGTCGTGATGACCACAGAGGTGCTGAGGAACATGATCTACGCCGGGTCACAGGCCTTGGACGACGTCTCGGTGGTGATCCTCGACGAGGTCCACTACCTCCAGGATCCTTTCCGGGGCGCCGTCTGGGAGGAGGTGATCATCCACGCCCCTCCCCACATCCAAATGGTCGCTCTGTCGGCCACAGTCGCCAACGCCGACGAATTCTCGCGGTGGGTCGAGACACGACGAGGCGCCACCGACCTGATCCTCACTCGGGAACGACCGGTACCCCTCGAGAACCAGTACATGATCAAGGACCGACGAAGCCAGGAGGTCAGTCTCCTGCCCACCTTCGTCACCCGCGACGGCCGCCGGCGCCCGAATCCCCGGGTCCAACGCATGTTGAGTCTGGACCGCGGGCGGGGGAGGCGATACGCCACTCCGCGTCGTCACGAGGTGATCGAGACCCTGTGGGATCTCGACATGCTCCCCGCCCTGTACTTCATCTTCTCCCGGGCGGGTTGTGACGCTGCCGCACTGGCCATCGTCGATTCCGGTCTCCGGCTCACCACCTCCGAAGAGAGGGACGAGATCCGGCGCATCGCCGAGGACCGCACCGATCACCTCACCGATGCCGACCTGGCCGTGCTCGGCTACGACCGCTGGATCGCCGGCCTCGAGATGGGTGTTGCCGCCCACCATGCGGGAATGGTCCCGGCTTTCAAGGAGACGGTCGAGGATCTGTTCTCGGCCGGTCTGTTGCGGGTCGTGTTCGCCACCGAGACGCTCGCCCTCGGCATCAACATGCCCGCCCGCACCGTCGTGCTGGAGAGCCTGTCCAAGTTCACGGGCGAAACGCACGAGATGATGCAGGCAGGGGACTACACCCAGCTCACCGGTAGGGCGGGCCGTCGCGGCATCGACGAGGTGGGATACGGGGTGGTGCTGCACTCCCGCTACGTGGCGTTCGAGGAGGTCACCGACATCGCGGCCGCCGGCAGCCACCCGCTCCTGTCGAGCTTCCGCCCCACCTACAACATGGCCGCCAACCTCGTCGCCAACTACGACGAGCAGAGGGCGGTCGAGCTCCTGGAGGCGTCGTTCGGTCAGTTCCAACGCACTGGCGATGTGGAGAAGGGGGAGCGCAAGCTCGCCGAACTGGAGGAGCGTTTGGCCGGGGAACGCGAACGCGCCACCTGCGAGCTGGGATCGGTCTCGGAGTACGCCGACCTCCTCGACACCACGTCCGGCAGCCGCCATACAGACGACCTAGCCGGCACTCTGCGTCCCGGCGACGTGATCGACGTGCCGTCCGGTCCGCGTGCCGGGCGCTACGCCGTGCTGCGGCTATTGGGGCGGCCGGATGGCAAACGACGGTTCCTCGTCATCGGGACATCGGGTCGGGTGTCGACCATCGGCAGCCGTGACATCGTGAGCGGTTCGGTTCGGGCCGGAACCATCGAGCTACCGACTCCCTTTCGCCCCAAAGATCGGCGTTTCCGCCAGGACACCGTTCGGTCGCTGCGCAAGGTGACCGACCGACCACGCCGCCGGCCCGCCCCTTCACGGAGGGTCGCCCACCCGGTGGCGGACTGCCCGGAGGCGGATGACCATCTCCGGTGGTTGCGGCGTGCCCGCAAGACGGAGAAACGCGTCGAACAGCTCCGACGTGCGCTCCGCAGCCAGGGAAGTGGCCTGGTCGGCGAGTTTCGGTCCATCCTTCGGCTGCTCGAAGAATGGGAGTACCTCGACGGGTGGCAGTTGACGTCACGCGGCCGCAGGCTGCGTTTCATCTACAACGAGCTCGATCTGCTCTTGGCCGAAGCCACCGAGCGCGGTTTCCTCTGGGGCCTCGACCCGGCTGAGTTCGCGGCCTTCTGCTCCGGCTTCGTCTACGAGCCCCGCCGAGAGGATCCCGGAATCCCCGCATGGCCGACGGCTCGACTGGCCGAGCGGTGGGAAGCGTTGGAGGCGCTCTGGCAAGACCTCACCGAGGCGGAACGGAGGCTCCATCTGCCCCTCTCCCGCCAACCACAGGGCGGTGTCGGCCGGGCGGTGTACGAGTGGGCATCGGGTACGGAGTTCGAGGATCTATCGGACAGAACGATGGCCCCGGGCGATTTCGTGCGGGTGACTCGCCAACTGGTGGACCTGGTGCGTCAGCTCCGGGACGCGGTTCCCGAGACAGCCGACGTGGCCGCCGCCGCACTGAGGGAGATCGACCGTGGTGTGGTCGCCGCCCAAGGGGTGGGCTGATGGGGCATCGCTGGGTGGTGGCCATCAATCCCCATGCCGGCAGGCGGCCGGTGGACTCGACCCGAGTGACCGCGGCGCTGCGCGAAATCGGTGTGGAAGCCGATGTCGAAGCGCCCACCACCACTTCAGACATGCGTCGCGTGGTCGCCGAAGCCGCCGTCGCCGAGAGGGTTGCGGTCGTCGGCGGCGACGGCACGGTCAACCTCGCCGTCAACACCTTGCTGGAACAGGAAGTGGAGAGGCTTCCGATCCTGGGAGTTCTACCGACCGGAACTGGCTGTGATCTCCTGCGCACATTCGGAATTCCCCAGCGACTGGAAGAGGCTGCCCGTCACCTGGTCGGTGACTCCGTGTACGAAATCGACATCGGGGTATTGGAAGGACAATGGGGAACGCGGAGATTCGCCAATGTCGCCCAGGCCGGTGTCGGAGCCGCTGCCGTGTCCACGGCAGCCCGCCTGCCGCGATGGTTCGGTTCACGTCGGTACATCCTCGCTTTCGGGGCGAGGTTGCCCCGCTTCCCCGCGACGGAGGTCTCTCTCGTCACGCCCCGGCGCACCTACGAGGGGAAGGCACTGGCGGTGATCTTCGCCAATGCCCAGTTCTTCGCAGGTGGTTGGAACATCGCGCCCAAGGCGATGCTGGTGGACGGGGAGTTCGACCTGCAGGTGATCGACACCCCCAAGTCGAGGGCGCCCCAGCTGGTCCCGAAGATCATGAAGGGCCTCCACCTGGCCGATCCGGCCGTCACCCGTATATCCAGCCCGACGTTTCGTCTGGAGACCGAGATTCCGTGGCCGATCGAAGTGGACGGGGACCCACTCGGGAATACTCCGGTGGATGGAAGGGTTCTTCCGGCCGCGCTCCGATTGAAGATCTGACTGGGCGGAACGGAGCGGGCTGCGAGGGCCTATACTCGCCGCCGCCCACACCGAACCTCTGGGGGCTGAGGAGATGACTACCGAAGAGCTCGAAGAATTCGACGAGCCAGAAGAAGAAGCCGAAGATTTCGACGAAGCCGACCTCGATCTGGAAGAGGACGTCGACCTCGATGCCGACGTCGAACTCGAGGATGACGTCGCCCTCGAAGAGGACATCGAGACCGACTACGACGACGATTTCGACGAGGACGACGACGCAGACGACGAAGACGACGAGACCGCTGAGGCGCTCGACGAGTTGGAAGCCGAAGAGCTGGAGCTCCTCGACGAAGAAGCCGAAGACGCTCTGCTCGTTGACGAAGCCGCCGAGTTGAGGGCGATCCGTCGCGAAGAACTGACCCTCAACGTCGATGCCCAGGCACCCAAGCCGGGTGAATTCGTCTGTCGGTCGTGTTTCCTCGTGAAGCGGAGCAGCCAGCTGGCCAACCGGCGGAAGATGATCTGCTTCGACTGTGCGTCATGAGGCCGTAACGGTCGTAATCCCGACGTACAACGAACGGGAGAACCTCCCCCACATGGCAGCGGCGGTCCTGCTGCATGGCTACCGCTTGATCGTGGTCGACGACGGCTCCCCGGACGGCACTGGAGACATCGCCGACTCGATCGCCCGCGACGTGGACCGGATGTCGGTTCTCCATCGGACGACCAAGGAAGGTCTCGGGCCGGCCTACGCCGCCGGGTTCGACCGCGCCCTCGCCGACGGGGCAGAGGTCGTCGTCGAGATGGACGCTGACTTCTCCCACAACCCCACGGATCTGCCGAGGCTGGTGACGGGGATCGAGGAGGGGGCCGATCTGGTGATCGGTTCTCGCTATGTGGAGGGCGGGGACACTCCCGACTGGCCGTTGAGCCGACGGCTGATCTCCCGAGGCGGGAACCTGTGGGTGCGCTTGATGTTGGGTATGCCGGTTCGGGACGCCACCGCCGGCTTCCGGGCATATCGCGCTGCTGCACTGCGCCAGTTGCCGTATCGGGAGGCCCGCGCCTCGGGTTATGGGTTCCAGGTCGAAATGGCTTGGCGGGCGTATCAGGCGGGGCACGACATCCGAGAGATTCCGATCGTGTTCCGGGATAGGGAACTCGGGAAGTCGAAGATGGGATTGGGCATCGTGCTCGAGGCCATGTGGCTGGTGACACGCTGGGGTATCAGCCGCCGGTTCGGGTCGATCTGAGACACCTGTACCCTCCGGATCTCATGCAGCTGGAAGTCCGCTCCGCTCGCCTCGAGGACGTATCGGTGCTGGTTGACCTGTACCGGAGCCTCGAGGACGAGATGACCTCGCTCCATCCCATGTGGCCGCTGGCCGATGGCCTCCCCGAACCGGTCGAGAAGACGATCGAGATGCTGGTCGAGGATCCCGAAGCCGAATTGGTCTTGGGACTGATCGACGACGTTCCGTTCGGCTTTCTCTACGCTCGCCTCGAAACCCTGCTCCCGCAGGCACGCGGCGAGCTGGTCGGCTCCATCCGCCTGGTCTTCACCGACTTCGGGGCGAGAGAGGTCGGGTTGGCGGAAGCCATGCGAGACGAGGTGATGGACCGGTTTCGAGAGCAGGGAGTGACCAAGTTCGACGCCCACGTGCTCCCCGGCCATCGTCTAGCCAAGAACTTCTTCGAAGCGGGGGGATTCTCTGCCCGGTCGATCGTCATGCACCACGACGACGACCCCTCCGAGCGGCCCAGTCGTGACCCGCGCCGGCGCTGAGCGCCCCGTCCCCGGCGTGGGGGCGGCGGTCGTCGACGCTGGCCGAGTCCTCCTCGTGAAGCGAGGCCGGGAGCCTGCCAAGGGCCAGTGGGCGGTGCCGGGTGGCAAGGTCGATCTGGGAGAGACCGTGGTCGAGGCCGTCAGGCGGGAAGTGGCCGAAGAGACCGGACTCGTCATCGAGGTGAAAGACGTGATCTGGGCGGGGGAGAGCATCGGGCCCGGCGATCCTCCCGAGTGGCACTACGTGCTGGTCGATTTCGTGGCGATACCCGTGTCGGGTGAGGCCGTGGCTGGCGACGATGCCGCTGAGCTCGGCTGGTTCAACGCCCCGGAGGCACTGGATCTGCCGCTCACGCCGACGATGCCTGACCTCATCCAGAGGCTGGTCGATCGC
This sequence comes from Acidimicrobiia bacterium, assembly GCA_035304485.1. Taxonomy (GTDB): domain Bacteria; phylum Actinomycetota; class Acidimicrobiia; order Spongiisociales; family ZC4RG35; genus ZC4RG17. The sequence continues at coordinate 23,174 of DATGPZ010000010.1, forward strand.
CGCCTCATCTCCTCTGAATGACCCAGCCACGCGGCCGACTCCGCCGGACCCATTCCGGGGGCGCGCTACCGTGGCTCCGGTGAGCGACGATCCCACCGTCGAGCTGCTGCGGCGGCTCATCCGGAACCGCTGTGTCAACGACGGGACTCCCGAGTCGGGCCACGAGTACCGGTCGGTAGAGACCCTCGCCGACTTCTTCGGCGAGCGCGGACAGGTCTTCGAGCCCGAGCCGGGTCGCCAGTCGGTCGTCTACCGAGTGGCCGGTACCGACCCCGAGGCGCCGTCGTTGGCTCTGCTTCCCCATCTCGACGTGGTGCCGGTCAATCCGGCCGGGTGGTCGGTCGACCCCTTCGCGGCCGAGATCTCGGACGGGTTCGTGTGGGGCCGGGGTGCGGTGGACATGCTGAACGTGACCGCCGCCATGGCCACCGTGTTCCGTCCCTATCTGCTGGGCGAGAAGGTCCCGAGAGGCGACCTCCTGTTCGTAGCGGTGGCGGACGAGGAGAACTCCGGGACGCTCGGTGCCAAATACCTGGTGGAGAACCACTGGGAACTGGTGGGGGTCGACTATCTGCTCACCGAGGTCGCCTACCCGGCGCTCGACACGCCCTCCGGGCCGGTGTTCCCGATCGCGGTGGGGGAGAAGGGCCCGTATTGGACCAAGCTGCGCTCGGAGGGAACTCCCGGCCACGGCTCGGCGCCCTACGGGAGCGACAACGCCCTGATGCCCATCGCCGAGGCTCTCCACGGTCTGTTCACGACACCCATGCCGGTGGCGATCACCGACGAGTGGCGTGAGTTCGTCAACGGCCTCGATCTCGACCCCGACGTGGCCGAGGCACTCGTGGACCCCGACCGTGTCGACGAGGCCGTCGACGCGCTGGCGGTGGAGGATCCGACCTTCGCGAGATACGTGCATGCCGCCACTCATCTGACCGTCTCTCCCAATCGAGCGGTCGGTGGCGTGAAGACCAACGTGGTCCCCGACTCGGCCGAAGTGGATGTCGACCTCAGGGCGCTGCCGGGAATGGACCGGAGCCACGTCGACGAACACCTCCGGAAGGCGATGGGATCGGCGGCGGACAGGGTGGAGTTGCTCCCGGTAGCCGACCATCCTCCGACCAGTTCATCCCGATCCAATCCGCTGTGGGATGCGATCGTCGACTCGATCGAGGTGCACACCGGATCCCGCCGGGTCGTTCCCGCCCTGATGACCGTGGCCACCGACGCTCGCTTCTTCCGTCGACGGGGCACCGTCGCTTACGGCGTCGGCCTGTTCGACGACCGGCTGAGCTTCGGGGAGTTCTTGAGCCTGTTCCACGGACACGACGAGCGGGTGTCGGTCGAGTCGATCCTCCTGACCACCCAGCTCCTCACGACGGTGGTCGATCGTTTCGAGTCTCTGGTCGGATGAGCGGCGTCGTCTGTGACCTCGACGGCGTCGTATACCGAGGCCGGACCGCCATCCCCGGCGCCGACAAGGCGCTGCGTGCGCTGGAGGAAGCCGGTCACTCGCTTCTGTTCCTGACCAACAATTCGGCCCGTCCCCCCGAATACGTGGCGGAGAAGCTCGCCACGGTCGTCGGCTATCGAGCCACCAGGGAGCAAGTGATCACTTCCGCGCTGGCAGCCGCAGGCATGATCGAGGCCGGGCCGGTCCTGATCATGGGCGAACTGGGCATAGAGCAAGCCGTCCGGGCCAGAGGCTGGGAGTTGACCGACGATCCGTCGGCGGCCGCCACCGTCGTCGTCGGTCTCGACCGCGGCCTGAGCTACGAGCGGGTGGCGGCGGCGGCCGACGCCGTCAGGATGGGAGCTCGGCTCATCGTCACCAACCGCGATCCCACCTTCCCCATCGAGGAGGGTCTCAAGCCGGGAGCGGGAGCGTGTGCTGCAGCCGTCGAAACCGCGGCCGGTGTGGTGGGCGAGACGGCCGGCAAGCCCAGCCCTGGCCTCCGAGCCTTCGTCGAGGAACGGATCCCCGAAGGGACGATCTGGATGATCGGCGACCGCGCCGACACCGACATCGCCCTGGCGAGTGGTGAAAGATGGCGTTCGATCCTCGTGCTCACCGGTGTCACCGAACCCGACTCCGAGCCATCCCACCGCCCGGACGCGGTCGTGGCCGACCTCCCCGCCGCCGCTCGCCTCATCCTGGACGAATCGGTCTGAGCGGCGGGTCACAGAGCTGGGAAGTGTCAGCGGCATAGGGGATAATGAGCGGTATGGAGGTGACACCCGAGGAACGCCGCCAACTCGAGGAGGCCCTGGCGGAATTCGAGACCCTGGATCCTGCCGAACTGCCCGACCCCGCCGCGCGGCTCGCCGATCTCCTCGGGCGTCTACTCGACCCGCCCGAGGGGGAGACCTGAGCCGTTCGCGTCTCGACGCCGAGATGGTCCGGCGCGGGCTCGTGCCTTCACGAGTGGAGGCCAAGCGCCTGCTGGAAGAAGGAAACGTGATCGTCACCGGAGTTCCGACTCCCAAACCCGCCACTCTGATCACCCGCGATACGCCGGTCTCGTTGCTCTCGCCGGGTCACCGGTACGTGAGTCGGGGAGCGTTGAAGCTGATCGGGGCCCTGGACGCCATCGACGTGGCGGTCGAAGGCAAGCGGGCCTTGGATGCGGGCGCCTCCACCGGCGGTTTCACCGAGGTCCTCCTCGAACGAGGCGCCACCGAGGTGGTGGCGCTCGACGTAGGGAGAGCCCAACTCCACGAGCGACTGCGGCGCGATCCCCGTGTGACGGTGATGGAACGCACCAACCTCCGCCACACCGGCCCCGAGGAGACAGGCGGCCGGTTCCCTCTGATCGTCGCCGACCTCTCGTTCATCTCGTTGTGCACCGTGGCGCCCGCCCTCGCCGACCTGTCCGAACCGGGCGCCGACCTCGTCCTGCTCGTGAAGCCGCAATTCGAAGCCGGCAAGGGAGAGGTGGGAAGCGGAGGCATCGTGCGCGACGGGCAGGTGCGCCGGCGAGCGATCGAGAATGCCGTCTCTTGTCTGAACGGTCATGGCCTCGGTGCCCAGGCTCTCGTGGCCTCGCCGATCACCGGCGCCGGGGGAAACCGGGAAGTGTTCGTCTGGTGCCGCCAGGGAGCCCCGGCCCGCCACCTGGAGATTCCCGAATGAGAGTGGGTTTGGTCGTCCACGAGGGGAGAGAAGAGGTCACCGAGTTCGCTCGCCGGCTCGTCGACGCGGCGGCGGCGGCGGGAGTCGAAGTCGTCGCCTCCGACGGTGCTGCCGATCTGGTGCCGGCAGATCCCTCGGCCGGCGAGCCCGAGATGGTCGTGGCGGTCGGCGGGGACGGCACGATGCTGGCGGCAGTCCAGGTGGCGATGCGCCACGAGGTGCCCCTGTTCGGCTTCAATCTGGGCACCATCGGGTTCCTCACCGAGTCGGAACCAGACGAGTTGGAGAAGGTCTTCGTCGCCCTCGCCTCCGGCGACTACTCCACGGCGCCGCGGATGGGCCTGAGGGCGACACTGAACGGGACCACCGCTCAGGGCCTCAACGACGTCGTGGTCGAGAAGATCGACACGCTTCGG
>DATGPZ010000011.1:0-6873 GCA_035304485.1 Acidimicrobiia bacterium
CCCACCCGCGCCGTCATCGGCCGGGACGGGCGGTTCCAGGAAGAGACCCCCGAGTGGGTGACCACCGACCAGGGCAAGCAGGCCTACTCCGAGCTGGCCGGAAAGTACGTCAATCAGGCCCGCCGCAAGATGGTCGAGCTCGTCACCGAGTCCGGGGATCTCGACGGTGAGCCTCGGCCGATCACCCATCCGGTCAAGTTCTACGAGAAGGGCGATCGCCCTCTCGAGATCGTCACCAGCCGTCAGTGGTATATCCGCAACGGGGGGCGCGATCCCCAGCTGCGAGCCGAGCTGCTGAAGCGAGGAGAGGAATTGGAGTGGGTCCCCGACTACATGCGGGTCCGGTACCAGCACTGGGTCGAGGGGCTGGCGGGGGACTGGCTCATCAGCCGTCAGCGCTTCTTCGGTGTCCCGATCCCGCTCTGGTACCGACTCGACGACGCCGGGGAGCCGGACTATTCCGACCCGATCACGCCACCGCTGGCGGACCTACCGGTCGACCCCAGCACCGATGTTCCGCCGGGCTACACCGAAGACCAACGCGGCAAGCCGGGTGGCTTCATCGGTGAGCACGACATCCTCGACACCTGGGCGACGTCCTCGCTGACGCCGCTGATCGCCGGGCGCTGGGGTCAGGACGACTCCCTCTTCAAGTCGGTGTTCCCGATGGACCAGCGACCACAGGGCCACGAGATCATCCGCACCTGGCTTTTCGCCACCGTCGTCCGGACCCATCACGAATTCGGCTCGCTGCCTTGGAAACGGGCCACCATCAACGGCTGGATCCTCGACCCGGACCGCAAGAAGATGTCGAAGTCGAAGGGCAACGTGGTCACGCCCATGGCGCTCTTCGAACAGTACGGGTCTGATGCGGTTCGCTACTGGGCAACCTCGGCTCGCCCAGGGGTGGACACCGCCTACGACGAGGGTCAGATGAAGATCGGCCGTCGATTGGCGATGAAGATCCTCAACGCATCCCGGTTCGTGCTCGGGGTGGGCGAGGACGTGGACCGTCAGGCCATCAGTGCGCCGCTCGACCGGGCTCTCGTGGGCCGGCTCCGGACCCTCGTGGCCGGCGCCACCCAGGCGTTCGAGAGCTTCGACTATGCCCGGGCCCTGGATCTGGCCGAGGCGGCGTTCTGGTCGTGGACCGACGATTACCTGGAGCTGGTGAAGGGTCGCGCCTACGGGGAGGGCGAGGGCGCCGAGTCCGCCCGGGCCGCCCTCCAGTTGGCGCTGGATGTGTTCTTGCGGCTGCTGGCGCCGTTCCTGCCGTTCGTGACCGAAGAGGTGTGGAGCTGGTGGAGGGAGGGATCGATTCATCAGGCGAGATGGCCGTCCACCGAGGAACTCGATGCACTCGCCGGCGAGGAGGAACTGCTCGCGGTCACTTCCGAGGTCCTCTCCCGGGTGAGACGGGTCAAGTCGGATGCCAAGGTCTCCATGCGAACCCCGCTGTCCGAGTTGCAGGTGTCTGGCAGCGACGATGAATTGGCGCTGGTCCAGCAGGCCGAAGCCGACCTGCTGGAGGCGGCTGGAGCTCCTTCGGTGGAGTACCTGCCTGGCGAGTTGGGCGTGCAGGCGACGGTGGCGAGCTGACGCAAGTCACACCAGACTTGCACAATTCATGCAAGCACTATTAGGCTTGCGTCTATCGTGCAAGTAGCGGGTTTGATCGGCGATGTGGTGTCCTCCCGTCAGGCGCCGGACCGGGCAGCGCTCCAGGAGGCGCTGGTGGGGGTGCTGGAGGCCGTTTCCGACCTGACCGGCTCGGAGCTGACGGTGACCCTCGGCGACGAGTTCCAGGGCCGTTTCCCCGATCTCGCCTCCGCCCTCCACGCCTCGTGGGAGCTGCATGTCCGATTGGTCGGCACCGCCGCCTTGCGCATCGGGATCGGATGGGGCGAGATCCTGGTGGAGGCTCCCGGAGAGGGCCCATTCGGTCAGGACGGCCCGGCGTGGTGGCGGGCACGCGACGCCATCGAAACCGTCGACATGTCCCATCCGTCACGTACGGTCGTCGTGACCGAGACCGACTGGGACCAGTTCTTGAACGACTACCTCGCCTTGCGGGATGCCAACCTCGACGAGCTCGACCCGACCGATGCTGCCATCCTCACCGGGTTGGCGTCGGGTCGTACCCAACGGTCCGTAGCGGGAGAGCTCGACCTCCACGAGAGCTCGGTGAGCAGGCGGGTCAGCAGTCGCAATCTCGATCTCCTGCTCCGTGTCAGCCGTCCCCGACTACCCGAGTTCCATGGCTGAGATCATCGGAGTCGTCCTGATCGCGGCCGCACTGACCGCCCCCACCAATTGGGCCATTCGCCTGCTTCTCTCCCAGATCCGGGCGGTGGAAACCGGCGGGAGCGAAGGTGCCGGCCGTTGGATCGGGACCCTCGAGCGCCTCCTGATCTTCCTCCTCGTCGTAGGCGACGAGGCCGGGGCGGCGGCCCTCGTGGTAGCCGCGAAGGCGATCCTCCGGTTCCCGGAGATCACCGGCGACGAGCCACATCTGTCGGCCGAATACGTCTTGATCGGCTCGCTCGCCTCCTGGCTCTTTGGTATAGCCGGCGGCCTGGCGGCCCGCACGATCCTCGGCATCTGAATCGTCGATCCCTGGCGCAGTTAACCTTGCGTCGATGTCTCCACTCGCTCGCCTCCACCTCGCCGCGTCTGCATCATGAGTCTCAAGGCTGGGATCGTGGGCCTCCCCAACGTCGGGAAATCGACGTTGTTCAATGCCCTGACCGCCGCCGGGGTCGAGGCCGCCAACTATCCGTTCGCCACCATCCAGCCCAACGTCGGGGTGGTGCCGGTTCCCGATCCGCGGCTCGAGGCGATCAACACCGTGATCGAGACCAAGGAGATCGTCCCGACCGTGGTCGAGATCGTCGACATCGCCGGTCTGGTCCGAGGGGCAAGCAAAGGTGAAGGGCTGGGCAATCAGTTCCTGGGCCACGTGCGGACGGTCGACGCCATCCTCGAGGTCGTGCGATGCTTCGAGAGCCCCGACGTCACCCACGTCGAAGGCAGCATCGATCCGGTCCGGGACATCGAGACGATCGAGACCGAGTTGATCCTGGCCGACCTGGAGGTGGCGGAACGTCGCCTGGAACGGCTCGAAAGGGGGGCCAAGAGCGGGGACAAAGAGGTGCTCCGACGTCGGGACATCGTGGAGCGGGTGGTGGAGCATCTCGACGCCGGCCAACCGCTGAGGGCGGTCACCTGGTCCGACGGGGAACGCGACGTGATCGCCGAGTTGGAGATGATCACCGCCCTTCCGGTCCTCTACGTGTGCAACGTCGACGAGTCGGGTTTGGCGGGCAATCGCCACACCGCCGCCGTCGAAGAGTGGGCCTCCGAACACGATGCACCGGTGGTGCGGATCTGTGCTCAGGTCGAGGCGGAGATCGCCGAACTCGACGATGAGGATCGACGGATGTTCCTCGCCGACCTCGGACTGGAAGAGCCCGGTCTCGACACCCTGGCCCGGGCGACGTACGCACTCTTGGGTCTACGGACATTCTTCACTGCCGGACCGAAGGAGATCCGTGCCTGGACGGTTCCGGCAGGCACCCGCGCCCCCGAGGCGGCAGGCGTGATCCACTCCGATTTCCAGGCCGGCTTCATCCGGGCGGAGGTGTACTCCGTCGACGATCTCCTCGAGGCCGGCAGCGAAGCCGCCCTGCGAGCTTCGGGGAAACTGCGGATCGAAGGAAAGGACTACGTCATCCAGGACGGTGACGTGGTCCACTTCCGTTTCAACGTGTGAGCGTCACGGAACGATGAGAACCGGGCACGGGGCGATGTGGGTCACCCGGTCTGCGACCGATCCGACCACGAGCCGCTCGACCAGCCCTGCTCCACGTCGACCCACGACCAGGAGGTCGGCGTTCTCGCTCTCGCACAGGTCCGCCAAGCGGCCAGCCGGGTCCCCGATCTCTTCGACGGTGTCGTAGCCGATGTCGTCCAGATCGAGCTCGGCTTCGGCATGGTCGAGGATTCGCCGCCGCCCCTCTACCACCGCCGACGCGAAGGCCTCAGGGGGAGGGGGTGCGCCACCGATTCCCCACCAACCCTCTGGAGGCCGGACCACGGTGGTGATCAACAGCCGGGCATTGAACTGACGGGCAAGTGCCACCGCCAGCCGAGCGGCGTTGAGGCTCTGATCCGAGCCGTCCACGCCGACGACGATCGTCTCGAGATTCCAATCCATCGACCCTCCTGTGCAGGTCAGTCGCGAACGACTGTCGATTGCGCCTCGGCCGGGTTGTCGAGGAACAACCACAGCTGAGGACGGCCCGAGTCTATGTCCACAGTATCGCCCGCCGCGACGACGACGCCTTCGCCGGCGGTCGCGGTGTCGAGGTCGATGGTCTCGGTCTGGCCGACGCGGATCGTGCCGTCGTCGCCGATCACGACCGGCGTGACGTCGAACGGATGCTCATCGGCCAGGAACCCACGTTCACCCAGGACGTCGACTTGCAGGATGGCGAACCGATCGCCAACCGCAGCGGCCGAGAGGTATCCCGCGGGGCCGCCGCCCGTTTCGAGATCGATCACGGCCGTGGCCAGTTCGCCGTTCGGCGGGCCACCCCGCAACTTCCCGTGGTCGGTGGCTATCAGGGCGACATCGTCCACGCCGTCTCGATCGGAATCGACCAGGAAAGCGGCCTCGGTGACACCAGAGAACGATGTCGGGAGGGACAGGCCGAACTGGAGTCCCTGGTCTCCCACGGGTCGGTATCCGATCGCCAAACCGTCCGTCTCGGTGAGGAACTCGAAAGGCTCGGCGCGCCCATCTGCCACTCCCGGGTTCTCCAGCCGGCCGTCTCGGGCCTCGATCGCCGAGTGCATCCTCGAGGTGAGGTCGACGAGGACAGGAACCCGAATCGTGTTCTCCGCTCCGTCTGTCAGGTGGATCCAGACTCGATGTCGGTCGGCCTGTTCTTTCCCGGCGACCGGAACGACCTCGATTTCGAGGTCGGTCATCTCTTCCTGGACCTCGACGACTTCCGGCACCCGAAGCTCGAACCCTGTCGCGTCGTCGACGCCTTCCACATGGACCTGGAGGTCCGATTGCGACTGCACGCGCAGGGTGGCGGTCACCGGGTCGTCGCCTTCAACCTGGAGGTCGAGGACAGCAGGTGTGGCACTCACCGTCGCACCGAGTGCGGCCGCCGGATCGAGGATGCCGGGGAGTCCTCCGGCGGTGGGCACTGCCGCGGTCAGGTTCAGGGTGGCCTTCACCCTCTCGGGCGTGTACGACGGTTGGGTCTCCAGCAGCAGAGCCGCCGCGCCCGCCACCTGGGCGGAGGCCGCGGAATCGCCGATCGCCAGCGACCATCCCGAGCCCGTGCCGGCTGCGGCCCCCGCTGATGGTCCGTCGCCGACTGCCAGGTCGAGTTCGGTGGCTGACAGGTCCGGTCGAGGGGACGCCGTCCATTCGGGGGTGAGGCCGGGGGACAGGGTCACGGTTGCTGTCTCCGCCTCGGCCAAACGCTGGCCGGAATCGTGATCGACCAACACGTATGGGATGGTGGGCTCGGGCACGGCAGTCACGTCGGGTCCGCCACCTTCTGCGTCGACGACCACCACGCCGATCGCACCGGCGGTGGCGGCATTGGCGATCTTGTCGGTCAGACGGCAAGTACCTCTCTGCACGAGGGCGATGGCACCAGTGAGGTCGCCGGTGACAGGGGTGCAGGCATCGCGGGGAACCGGGCTGACGAGCGGCCCGGTCACGGTGGAGGTACCTACCTGGCTGACGAGTGTCGGAAGGATGGCAGTGAAGTTGGGGGAATCCACCTGCAGGCCGGGTGTTCCCGAGCCGATGACCGAGATAGCACCATCCGCGGCGGCGTCACCCGCGGTCACGACGACCACCCCGGCGGCGGAGGCAGCCGACAGGGCAGTGGCAGCGGGATCGCCGGGTCGAGCCACATCCGGGGTGAGACCGAGATGGATCACATCGACGGCGTCGTCGATGCTCAGGTCGCCGTTCGGGTCGAGGGCTCGTTCGATCGCATCCGCTACCAGGTCGGTGGGACTGCCGGCATCATCCGTCACCTTGAGTGCCATGATTTCGGCGTCGGGAGCGATTCCCGTGGTGCCGCTGATGAGGGATGCCGCCAGGGTGCCATGGCCAGCGACATCGAGCGGGTCGGGATCGGGGGAGTGATCTCGGCGGTCGGGGTCGGACACGTCGTATGCCGTCCCGGCGAGATCGAGGCCCGCCGTCACCCTCCCCGTCGGAAAGGTGTCGCCTTCCACCCGGTCGGGGAGATTGTCGCTGTAGGCCACAGCACCGTCGTAGGGATCGGGCACCGTCCGAGACGCGAGGCCCGAGTGTTGAAAAGTGCGGCGCAACAGAGCGGCCATCTCACCCCGTGTGAGCGGTCGCTCGGGGCAGAACGAGCTCGCCCTCGGATCACATCCGCGGCTGATCCCTGCCTCAGCGAGCGCCGACGCCGCTTCCGCGTGGGTTCCTTCGACATCGGTGAAATGGGTGACAGGCGATGGGTCGATTTCGAAAGCCCGAACGAGAAGAGTCGCCATTTCCCCCCGGGTCAGGGGGCGATCGGGACAGAAGCGGTCGTTTTCGGGAGGGTTGCACCCGCTGGTGATCCCGGCTGCAGCCAATCGGGCGATGTCGTCTTCGAAAGGCGAATCGTCGTCATCGAGGAATGGGGATGCGCTTGCCGCCGGCAGAGCGAGTGCCCGGGCGAGGAACGCCGCCATCTGGGCGCGAGTCACCGGCTGGTCCGGGCAGAAACGGGTCTGGGCGGAATCGCACCCGTGAGTGATGCCCTGCACCGCCAGCCAGGCGATGTCGGCTTCGAACGTGTGCTCCGGCCCCACGTCGAGGAAGTG
>DATGPZ010000012.1:0-2455 GCA_035304485.1 Acidimicrobiia bacterium
TCCCTTGGCGAGGTACTTCAGGATCTCCTTCTCGCGCTCGGTGAGCGATGCGGCTCCCGGGTCGAGTTGAGGCTGCGAGTACCGCTCCAACAGCTCGTCGCCGCCCTCGTCGGTCTCCAGATCGAACCGTTCCCCGGCGGCTACCGCTCGAATGGCAGCGGCGATCGTGGTCAGGGGAGCGGACTTCGAGAAGAATCCGGCGGCACCTGCTTCGGCGGCGGCCTTCCGCTGCTCGTCGGAGGCGTGCATGGTCACCACGATCACTTGAGTGTCCTCGACCCCTTCGAGGACCGATGCCCCCCCTCCTCCGGGCATCTCCAAGTCGGTGATCACGACCTCGGCGGGCTGATTGCCTATCTGCTCGAGTAGCTCGCTGCCCGAGGCGGCGATCCCCACGACCCGGATGTCCGGGAGGTTGTCGAGGGCCCGGCTGAGGCCCTGGGCGAACAGGGTGTGGTCATCGGCTATCCAGACTCGGATCATCTCTTTTCCTTCCAGACGACGCTCACCGTCGTTCCAGACCCATCCGACTGTATCTCCACGGTGGCCCCAATTCGGTCCGCCCGCTCCCGCATGCCCATGACCCCGTAGTGCCCTTCGGGCAGGCGGGTCGGGTCGAACCCATTGCCGTCGTCGATCACCTCGGCCTCGACGTGGTCTCGGTCGACCATTCCTGTGACCGTAATCGTCGAGGCCTGGGCATGGCGATGGGCGTTGCGTGTCGCCTCGATGAGGATGGCCAGGATCTGGCGTCCGGCCGTGCTTCTCGGTGGGCGGCGCTCATGCAGGTCGACCTTTATCTCTGGTGGTGGCTCCAGATTCGCCAGAGACGAGAGCAGGGCAGATGTCAGGGATCCCGACTCGTCGGAGCGAAGGTCGGCGATTATCCCCCTCAGGTCGTCGACCACGGTGCCCAATGCCTCGCGAACACTCGTGAGTTCGTGCTGGAGCGAAGGATCGTTGGCCTGCAACGTGGCGCTGTCCAGTGAGAAGCCGAGGGCGGCGAGGGCAGGGCCTACCTCGTCGTGGAGTTCCCGGGCGAGTCGCAGCCGCTCCTCGCGTACTGCCTCCCCGGCGATCTCTTGGAGGAGAACGGCGTTCGAGAAGGAAACGGCGACTGGTCGCAGCAGTCTCTCGATCTCGCCTCGTTCATCTCGAGTCAGTTCGCTAGGCGTTCCGATCGAAACAACACCGGACGTTGTCGTCCCGTCACCGAGCGGGAACTGCGTCCGGATCAGCCCAGGCGTGTCGGTGCCGGCTCGGGCGACGACGACCGGCCCCTGTGAGTCGAACATCGTTGCTGTGGCGAAGCTGCCCGGCTGAGATTCCACGATGGCCTCGATCGCTGCCCGGCCGACGTCGACTGGATTGGTCGAGCCTTCGCCATAGAGGTCGGTGAGACGCCGAAGGAGGTCGTTAGCCTGTCCCAGGCGGGCTAGCTCAGCTTCGGCTAGCACCGACGCCTCTTCGAGTTCAGTCGCGCGTTGCTCGACCTCGACCAGAAGGTTGCGGATCTGGGCGACTACGACCGCCAGCAAGGGATACAGAACGATCGTTCCCAGGTCGGCGGTGACTGCCGACGGGCCTTCCGCTACGACCCCGACTGCGGTCAGCAATCCGACTGAAAGCAGCGAAGTCGTGAGTCCCAAACGCAGTCCGCTCGCGGTAGAAGCGAGAAGAGTCGGAACGAGCGCCATCAACAGATATGGGCTGCTGAGCCCGCCGGTCAGCGCGGTCGACGTGGCCGTCAGCAGGGCTCCCGCCAGAATCGCCAGTTCGAGCCTCAAACCTCCTGCCATGAGGCGGTCCTTGGGGTAGAAGGTGATGAAGACCGCGAAAACGGCGCTCGTGATCGCAGCCGCGACCCCGGCGCTCGGCTCTTGGGTTTCGGAGGCGGCCGTGCCCAGGATCCCCAGGGCGATACCGACCCAGGCGGAGATGACGATGATTCGGGCGGCCTGCGCCAATGAACTGCCTCGCTCGAGTTGCATTCCCCAGAGACTATGCCGTTGGGCCGGGATCAGCCGTCAATCCACCAACAGGTGGGTTCATGTGAAAGGAAGATTGACGGTGCCCCGTTGTACCCTGGTCGGGCATGCCTCCGTTCCGCGTCGTTTCCGAGTTCCAGCCCTCCGGCGACCAGCCCAAGGCGATCGCCGACCTGGCCGCGGGCATCGAGGCAGGGGAGAGGTTCCAGACGCTCCTCGGCATCACCGGGTCGGGTAAGTCGGCCACGATCGCCTGGACGATCGAAAAGGTCCAGAAGCCGACCCTGGTGCTGGCCCCCAACAAGGCGCTCGCCGCCCAGCTGGCGAACGAGTTCCGCCAGTTCTTCCCCCACAACCGGGTCGAGTACTTCGTCTCGTACTACGACTACTACCAGCCCGAGGCGTACATGCCTCAGACCGACACCTATATAGAGAAGGACGCCACGATCAACGACGAGATCGATCGG
>DATGPZ010000013.1:0-12841 GCA_035304485.1 Acidimicrobiia bacterium
GTACGTGAGATGCCCCCGGGCGGCGAGTTGGGCGTGACGATCACCGCCCGCAACGAGTTCCGCGATGAATCCGACCCTTCCGAACCGCTGTCACTGACGGTCCCACCCGCCGACGACTGGGAGGACCTGACTGCGCCGACCAATCTCGAACTGGTCGTCTCCAATGGCATGATCGAGCGGATCGAGTGGGATCCGTCCGATGGCGGAATGGATCCCGTCCGCTACCGACTCAACTATCACTTCGGCGATCAGGGACCCGACCAGGCTGCCTTCATCGCCGAAAGCTCGAAGCCGTTCATCGACGTGCCTGGCCAGATCGGGGCCCTGTTCGAATGCTCACGGACGGCGTTTCCAGGACAATCCTGGGTCATCTGGGTGACGGCCCACTCCCATGGGACCACCTCGCCGCCGAGTGAGCAGGCCACCGTGTGCCTGACCCCGTGAGTGACGGGGCAACGCCTAGTGGTCCTCGATCGGCTCCGTGCCCCATCCGATCGCTCCGGTGAGGATGGCTACGACTCCGGCGGCGATGAGCGATTTGCCCCACCCGCTGGTGTGATAGACGATCCCCCAGCCCACCAATGGAAGGCCGGCGGCGAGGATGATCGGGAAGTACGACGGTGAGGGCAGGTGGATCGGCTCGGGCGGGTTGAGTCCCGAGTGCTCGAGGTCGGCCAGCACCTGGTCGGCCTCGGGTCTCCGCTCGGCTCGTCCCTCCTCGTCGGTGGTGTACTTGAGATGCCAGAAGTGGTCGAGCGCCCGCACCACCGGGATCTCGGTGAAGTTGTGGTCGGGAGTCGGGTTGGGCGCCATCCACTCGACGGTCCGGGCGTCCCAAGGGTCGAACCCGGCCACCTTCCCGTGGGTCTTCGACCTCCACCAGTTGAACATGAACACCAGGACCGACAAGGCGATGATGAAGGCGCCGACGGTCGACAAGAAGTTCCATCGCTCGAGTCCCAGCTCGCCCGAGTACTTCCAGGTCCGCCGCACCATCCCTTGTAGGCCCAGCCAGTGCATCGGCGCGAACGTGAGGTTGAAGCCCACGAAGGTGAGCCAGAAGTGGAGCTTCCCGATCCTCTCGGACATCAAGCGGCCACGCAGCTTCGGATACCAGTAGTAAGCACCCCCGAACAGGGCGAAGAGCGATCCGCCGAAGATCACGTAGTGGAAGTGGGCAACGATGTAGTAGGTGTCGGTCTGCTGCCAGTCGGAGGGGACCACGGCGTGCGTGACTCCCGAGAGGCCGCCGATCACGAACATCGCGATCATTCCCATGCAGAAGAGCATGGGTGTCGTGAACCGGAGCCGCCCCAGCCACATGGTCCCGAGCCAGTTGAAGATCTTGATGCCGGTGGGGATGGCGATCGTCATCGTGGCCAATCCGAAGGCCGCCTGTGACTGAGGCGAGATGCCGGAGGCGAACATGTGGTGCGCCCAGACACCGAACCCGAGGAAGGCGATGGCCACCGTCGAGAAGACCATTGCGGCGTAGCCGAAGAGCGGCTTACGGCTGAAGACCGGGATCACCTCGGAGACGATCCCGAACGCCGGCATTATGAGGATGTAGACCTCGGGATGGCCGAACAGCCAGAACAGGTGTTGCCACAGGATCGGATCCCCGCCCGCCGTGGCATCGAAGAACAGCGACCCGAACTGGCGATCGAAGGTCACCATGAACAAAGCCACGGCCACGATCGGCAGCGAGAACACCAGCAGGAATGCCGTCACGAACGTCGTCCACGAGAACAACGGCATCCGGAGGAGACGCATCCCTCGGGCCCGCACGTTCAGGACGGTCACGATGAAGTTGATCGACGAGACGAGCGACGCCAGACCGAGGATCTGGAGCCCCAAGGACCAATAGTCGAGGACGGTGCCCTGGGAGAAGTTCGGCCCTGCGTTGGGCTGATAGCCGAACCACCCGCCGTTGGGAGCCGAGGCGAAGAAGTCGAAGTTGCCCGGGCCTCCGTTGATCGGCATGTTTCCCGCCACGGTCCCGTCCGGGAACATCGGAGCATTGGCGGTGCCGAACAGGAACGACGAGTAGAGGAAGATCCCCCCGAACAGGAAGATCCAGTAAGACAGCGCGTTGAGACGGGGGAACGCCACGTCCCGGACTCCGAGCTGCAGGGGCAGGAGGTAGTTCATGAACGCCGACGCCAGGGGCATCACGACGAGGAAGATCATCGTGGTGCCGTGCATCGTGAACATGGCGTTGTAGGCCCCGGCGGTCAGGAACTCGGAGTCCGCTTGCGCCAGGTGGACCCGAAGCAGCAGAGCCTCCACACCGCCGATGAGGAAGAACGTGAAGGCGGTGTACCCGTACATGACGCCGATGCGCTTGTGGTCCAGCGTCGTCAACCACGCAACGAGACCGCGCTTCGCCCGTGGTCGACGATAGATCGTCGTGGTGGGCCTCTCCGTGGTCGTCGCCATCTCGCTCCTTTTTCCAGCGAACTTAGTAAAAACGGTAGCCGCTGGAGAAATTGGCGGCGCTTCCATCGGATCGACCACCCAGGAGCCGACTTCGGGTTGGCCGGGCTACCCGTACAATCGCTCCTCGTCCCAACCACTCAGCACCGACGACGCGCCTCGTCCGAATGGAGGTATCAGCCTTGAAGCGTCTCCGTGGCCGCGATCTGGTCGCCACCACTGCCGTCCTCTTCGTCCTCCTCCCCTACATCGCCTACCTCAACCGCACACCGGACGCCTTCAGCCAGGACCCCGGTCCGATGACGGTCTGGGCATTCATCGGACTGTTCGTCTCGATCGGCGCCTGGGGCCTGCCGGTACGCACCGCTCTCGGTCGTGTCATCGTCGCCGGATTCTTCGGATCGATCCTCCTCGGCGTTTTGGCACTCTTCACCGGCGCCACCGGCAATCTCTTCCTTGCGTTGTTCGTCGCCGGTCTGGTCGCCCTCTGGGTAGCCGAGACGGTGTTCGCCTCCGACGTCGTTCCCCAACCCCACTGACGGACCGAAACCCGGCCCCACGGAACTCGAGAAAATCTCCCCGCTCGAGACGACACGCGCTGGGATTCTCGTCTAGGGTCGTAAACGTTATCGACATCGTTATCGACACCGTTATCGACATCGTTTACAGGTCGACATCGTTTATATGGCTAGCGAGCGAGGATGCGGATGAGTGAGGCTCCGCCCGACCGGGTGACGATCGAGCACGTCGCCGCCAAAGCAGGTGTCTCGATCGCGACGGTGTCGCGGGTGATGAACGGACGCTACGGCGTCGCCCCCGACACGATCGCCAAGGTCCAAGCGGTGATCGCCGATCTCGGGTACGAGTCGAGCCTCGTCGCCCGCAGTATGCGCAGCCGGCGAACGGGGCTGATCGGGATCATCGTCGCCGATCTCGAGCCTTTCAGCGCCGAGCTCCTCAAAGGGGCTGCCCGTGCCCTCCACGACACCGACTACGAGCTGATCGTGTACTCGGGAACGGGGCGGGCCGAGCACAAGGCCGGATGGGAGCGCCGCTTCCTCAGCCGCCTCCACGGCACTCTCACCGACGGAACGATCCTCGTCACCCCCACCGTCGTGGAGGTGCAAGGCGACGTGCCCGTGGTGGCCGTCGACCCCCACACCGGCCCCACCGATCTGCCCACCGTCGACTCCCAGAACCTCGAAGGTGCCGCCACCGCCACCGAGTATCTGATCGGCCTGGGGCACCGACGCATCGGCTTCCTGGCCGGTCGTCCCGATCTCGAATCGGCCCGGTTGCGGGAGGAGGGATACCGGCAGGCGCTCGCCGACGCCGGAATCCCTTTCGATCCCGACCTGGTGAGGATCGGCGCCTACGACCCCGAGGCGGCCGAGGAGGCTGCTCGGCACCTCCTCGCCCTCCCGAACCGGCCCACCGCCATCTTCGCCGCCAACGACCTCTCGGCCATAACGACGCTGGAGGTCGCCAAGGCCACCGGCTTGCGCATTCCTGAGGATCTCTCGGTGGTGGGCTTCGACAACATCCCCGAGTCCGCCCTGACCGACCCGCCACTCACGACCATCGACCAGTCGATCCAAGACCTGGGCCAGGAAGCCGCCCGGCTGCTGGTCGCCTTGATCGAGACCCCTGATCGGGCCCAGCCGGTCCACGTGACGCTGCCCACCCGCCTGATCGCTCGCCAGTCCTGCGCCGCTCCATCCGACTGAGGAGGCATCACCGAGGAGAACCAGACATGTCACACACCGATTGAAAACGTTTCCGACAGCTAGGAAGGAGGAGGAACCGATGAGATCGAAAACGTTCAACCGATGGGCCGCCTTGGTGGCGGTGCTGGCCATGCTGCTGGCGGCTTGTGGCGGCGGGAACGCAGGCGACACCACCACTGCGACCGACGCCCCTGCCCCTGAGGAGAGCCCGACGACAGAGGGGCCTGACGACACGGAGGCCCCGTCCTCGACCGAGGGCGGCGGAGAGGCCGAGCCGGTCACCATCGAGTGGTGGCACATCCAGAACCAAGGAGCCATGCTCGAGTTGTGGCAGACGATGGCCGACGAGTTCGTGGAGATGAACCCCCACGTGACCTTCGACATCGTCGTCAACGAGAACGAGGCGTTCAAGGACGCCATCGAGCCGCGGCTGCAGTCCAACGACCCGCCGGATTTGTTCCAATCCTGGGGCGGGGGCGACCTCGCCGACCAGGTGGAGGCCGGTCTCGTCCGTGAGATCAGCGAAGAAGCCGGCGACTTCATCGGTGACCTGAGTGCGGGAGCCGTGAGCCTCTTCGAGGTGGACGGTGGCGTGTACGCCATTCCCTTCGACCTCGGCATGGTCGGCTTCTGGTACAACAAGGAGCTCTTCGCCCAGGCGGGGATCGATGCTCCGCCCACCACCTGGGACGAATTCCTCGAGGACGTCCAGGCGTTGAAGGACGCCGGCATCACCCCGATCGCGGTCGGCGGCCAGGACAAGTGGCCGGCTCACTTCTACCTCGCCTACCTGATCCTTCGGATCGGCGGCCAACCCGCCCTCGAAGAGATCGCAGCCAACCAGGACTTCAACCATCCGGCGGTGATCGAGGCTGGAAATCAACTCCAGCGGCTCGTCGAGTTGGAGCCGTTCCAGGATGGCTTCCTCGCCTCCACCTGGCCCGGACCGGACGGGGAAGCCGGCTGGATCGGCACCCAGCGGGCGGCGATCTCGTTGATGGGCCAATGGGGGCCCGGCGAGTACGCCAACTCCGGTAGCCACGGCGACCCCAACGACCTGCCGTCCGAGCGCCTGCCATTCGAGATGGGCTGGTTCCCCTTCCCCGAGGTGGAAGGCGGAGTCGGCGATCTCAACGACGGCATCGGCGGCGGCAACGGCTTCGCCGTCGGCCGTGACGCCCCGCCCGAAGCGGTGGAGTTCCTCCAGTACATCACCTCGGTCGAGAACGCCCGGCGAACCGGCGAGACCGGCGCCATCCTGCCGGTGACGATCGGGGCGGAGGACTCGGTCACCGAGCCGTTGATGGTGCCTCTCCTCGAGTCACTGGCTGCGTCGGGGTTCGTCCAGCTGTATCTGGACCAGTACTTCCCGGAGGCCGTGGGTGCCGCCATCAACGACGAGACCCAGAAGCTCTTCGCCGGGTCGACCACAATCGAAGACGCGATCGAGGCGATCAACGCCGCGTTCGCATCGAACTGACGGACACGAAAGGGACTGTGGGGCCGAGCGACCGGCCCCACAGTCCCCACCCGACGATGCAGACCACCCACGAGCCACTCGAGATCGGCCAGCCCGTCTCCCCGACTCCTGCGCCTCGACCGCTGAAGGGGACACCGGGACGCGCCTCTTGGATGGCGCTCGCTGCCCTGATATCCCCCGCGCTGGTCCTCTACGTGCTCTTCGTGATCTATCCGATCGTCCAGAGCCTGCGGTTCAGCGTCTACCGGTGGAACGGGCTCGGGCCGCTCGTCGACTTCGTCGGCCTCGACAATTTCGTCGAGGCGTTCAACTCGCCGGATTTCAGAGCGGCGGTCCTCCACTGCGCCATCATCGCCGTCCTCTCGCTCACGCTTCAGTTGCCTTTCGCCCTGGCCCTGGCGGTGATCCTGAACCAAAAGCTGGCCGGCCGGGGCCTGTTCCGCACCATGTTCTTCGCCCCGTACGTTCTCTCGGAGGTCGTGACCGGCGTGGTGTGGCGCCAGTTGCTACGGCCGGATGGGATGGTCGACCGCGTCCTCGAGACAGTTGGCCCCTTGATGCCCGGAGTGAGCAGCGAATCCGTCCAGGAGTTCATCCGGCCTTGGCTCGGTGACCCCGGGGTGGCCCTCTACAGCTTGTTCTTCGTGCTGACCTGGAAGTACTTCGGACTCCACATGATCCTCCTCCTCGCCGGACTCCAAGGGATCCCGGACGAACTGAAGGAGGCGGCGGCCATCGACGGTGCCGGCCGGTGGCAGTCCTTCCGGTACGTGACGCTGCCCTTGCTGGGCCCGACCGTCCGCATCTCCATCTTCCTGATGGTCATCGGGTCGTTCCACGTCTTCGACCTGGTGTGGGTGACCACCAAGGGCGGGCCCATCGGCGCGACCCAGACGATGGCCACCTACCTCATCGACTTCGGATTCGGCCGCGGCCGCTTCGGATACGGCGGCGCGGTGTCGATTCTCATCTTCGCCATATCGATGGTTCTGGCGCTGCTCTACCAACGGTTCGTGCTGCGCCGCGATGTAGAAGGAGCTCTCACTTGATGGCTGTTGCCACCGTCCCTGCCCGTCGGATCCTCTCGCGAACGGTCGTCTACGCCGTCGCCCTGGCCGTGCTGGCCTTGATCCTCGTGCCGCTGGTCTACGCCGTGCTGGGCGGGTTTCGTACCACCGGCCAGATCGCCGAACATCCCGTCGGTCTCCCCGAGCCTTGGATCTTCACGAACTACCTGGGGACGTTGCAGTCACCAGCGTTCTGGCGTCAGGTGTGGAACAGCGCTTTCATCGCCCTGGCGACCACGTTCCTGATCCTTCCGTTCGCCTCCCTGGCGGCGTTCGCCCTGGCTCGCTACCGGTTCCGGGGACGCGAGGCCATCTACACGTTCTTCACGATCGGGCTGCTCTTCCCGTTGGTGGCCGCCACCCTGCCACTGTGGCTCACATTGCGAGACCTCGGCCTGCTCGGCAGTCCGTGGGGCATCATCCTCCCCCAGGTGGCGTTCGGCCTCCCTCTGTCGATCGTGATCCTCCGGCCGTTCTTTCGCAGCATCCCCGCCGACCTGGAGGACGCCGCCATCATCGACGGATGCGGCCCATTCCGGTTCTACTGGAACGTGATGCTGCCCCTCTCGCGGCCGGCGCTGAGCACCATCGCCGTCTTGACGATCGTCGGCAGTTGGAACGCCTTCCTCCTGCCGCTGCTGGTCCTCACCCGCCAGGACCAGTGGACCTTGCCGCTGGGTGTCAACAACATCTCGACCCAGTACGGGACGGACACGGCGCTGGTGCTCGCCTACACCGTGCTGTCGATCGTCCCGGCGCTGATCCTGTACGCCTTCGCCGAGCGTCACATCGTCTCGGGCGTCACGACCGGGGCGGTGAAGGGATGACCGCCGAGCCGACTCCCGCACCCCGCTACCGCGACGCCACCGCCCCGATCGAGGAGCGCGTCGCCAACCTCCTCGACCTGATGACGCTCGAGGAAAAGATCGCCCAGCTCGGCAGTGCCTGGGTCTTCGAAGTCGTGGACGGCACCCGCCTCTCCCCCACCGACGCCGAGCGTCTCCTGTCCCGAGGCATCGGGCACATCACCCGGGTCTCGGGAGCCAGCAGCCTGCGACCCTCCGAGGCCGCCGAGGTCGCCAACCAGATCCAGCGATACCTGGTCGAGGAGTCGCGGCTGGGCATCCCCGCCATCATCCACGAAGAGGTGTGCTCCGGGCTGATGGCGCGCGACGCCACGGTGTTCCCTCAGGCGATCGGTGTCGCCAGCACCTGGGATCCCGATCTAGCCGAGGAGATGGCGACGGCGATCAGGACCGAGATGCTGGCGGTGGGAGCCCGCCAGGGATTGGCACCGGTCCTCGACATCTGTCGTGACCCGCGCTGGGGCCGGACCGAGGAGACATTCGGCGAGGACCCCCACCTGGTGGCCGTGATGGGTGCGGCGTTCGTGCGCGGCCTGCAGGGCTCCGACCTGTCTTCGGGGGTGGTGGCCACCGCCAAGCACCTGGTCGGCTACGGCGCTTCGGAAGGTGGCCTCAACTGGGCTCCGGCCCACATCCCGGCCCGGGAACTGCACGACGTCTACCTCCATCCCTTCCGGGCGGCGGTGGCTGCCGGACTGCGCTCGGTGATGCCCGCCTATCAAGAACTGGACGGCGTGCCAGTCTCCGCCGACCGCACCCTCATCGAGGAACTCCTACGAGAGAGGTGGGACTTCGAAGGCACGGTGGTGTCCGACTACTTCGCCATTCGCCAGTTGGCGGCGTACCACCGCGTCGTTCCCGACGCCTCGGCGGCGGCAGCCCTGGCTCTCGAGGTAGGCATCGACGTCGAGCTCCCGGGCACCGACTGTTACGGCAAGCCACTGCTCGACGCCCTGGCTCAGGGGATGGTCTCCGAAGCCCTGGTCGACCGGGCGGTTTCCAGGGTGCTTCGGACCAAGTTCGAGTTGGGCCTGTTCGACCGACCCTATGTGGAGGTCGCACCGAACGGCTTCTCCTATCCCGCGCACACCGAGTTGGCGGGGATCCTCGCCCGCAAGAGCATCGTCCTCTTGAAGAACGACGGCGTCCTGCCGCTGACGGCCCGGAAGGTGGCAGTGATAGGGCCGAACGCCGATCAGGCCCGCAATCTCCTCGGCGACTACACCTACCCGTCGCACGTGGAGTCGCTGCGGGAGATGAAGACCGGTGACAACGTCTTCAACATCCCCATACCGCCCGACTTCGAGCTGTCGACCACGGGCGAGTACGTCCCCACGGTCTTCGAGGCCCTCGCCAGCCGCCTCGACGGCGAAGTCGCCTTCGCCTCCGGCTGCGACGTCAACACCGACGCCACCGACGGCTTCGACGAGGCGGTGACGCTAGCCGCCCGTTCGGACGTGGCGGTGATGGTCATGGGCGACAAGGCCGGATTGACCGACGATGCCACCACAGGCGAGAGCCGGGACCGCGTTTCGCTCGACCTGCCCGGAGTCCAAGAAGACCTGGTTCGAGCAGTCGTGGCGACTGGAACACCGGTGGTCCTGGTCCTGGTGGGGGGACGACCGATGGCGAGCGAATGGGCCCATGAGCACAGCTCGGCAGTCGTGATGGCCTGGCTCCCCGGATCCGAGGGGGCGAACGCCATCGCTGACGTGTTGGTCGGCGCTCACAACCCGGGTGGGAAGCTGCCGATCTCCTATCCGCGCTCGGCGGGCCAGATCCCGGTCTACCACTCCCACAAGGTGTCAGGGGGCCGGTCGCATTGGAAGGGCGACTACGTCGACTCGCCCTCGTCGCCTATCTATCCGTTCGGGCACGGTCTGAGCTACACGTCCTTCCGGATCGACGAGCTCAGGGTCGACCCGTCCACCATCGCCATGGACGAGTCGGTGACCGTCATGGCGCGTATCACCAACACCGGCGACCGCGACGGCGAAGAGGTCGTCCAGGTCTACGTACGCGACCTCGAGGCGAGTGTCACCCGGCCCGTGTCGGAGTTGAAGGCGTTCGCCCGCATCGAGGTGCCGGCGGGTCAGAGCCGTCGGGTCACGTTCACGCTCGAAGCAGGGCAGTTCGGCTTCCACGGTCGCGACCTGGGTTACGTGGTGGAGCCGGGCGAGTTCGAGGTCTACGTCGGCCGGTCCGCCGCCGACCGACAACCGGCGGGAACGTTCACCATCATGGAAGGTGGCGAGCCGCCGAAGGTAGCGTTCGCAGGACGCGTGACGATTTCACGCATCGAGGCAGAGGAAGGTTGATGGTGGATTTCTTCACTGAAGTGGATGGGCCGATCGGGTTCGGTGGTCTGGAGAGCGACGAGGACCTGGCGTTTCGGGTGTACGAGCCGGACCGGGTCGTGCTGGGGAAGCGGATGGAGGACCATCTCCGGTTCGCGGTCTGTTACTGGCATTCGTTCAACTGGCCGGGAAGCGACGTGTTCGGTGGGGGCACCTTCGACCGGCCGTGGCTGGACGCCGCCTCGGATCCGCTGGCGGCGGCCGACCAGAAGATGGACGCCGCGTTCGAGTTCTTCGTGAAGCTCGGCGTGCCCTTCTTCTGTTTCCACGACGTCGACATCGCCCCCTACACCGACTCTCTGGTCGAGTCGGTGCGCAACCTCGAGCGGATGATCGACCGGGCCGAAAAGAAGATGGCCGAGACCGGTGTACGGCTGCTGTGGGGCACCGCCAACCTGTTCTCCCATCCCCGCTACGCCGCCGGTGCGGCTACCAACCCCGACCCGGACGTGTTCGCTTTCGCCGCCGCCCAGGTCAAATACGCCCTGGAAGCCACCCACCGCCTCGGTGGCGCCAACTACGTGCTGTGGGGCGGCCGGGAAGGATACGAGACCCTCCTCAACACCGACCTGCGCCAGGAGGCCGACCAGTTCGCCCGCTTCCTCACCCTGGTCGCCGAACACAAACACGAGATCGGTTTCGAGGGGACCCTTCTGATCGAACCCAAACCAGCCGAGCCCACCAAACACCAATACGACTACGACTGCGCCACCGTCCACAGCTTCCTGGAGCGCTACGACCTGGTCGACGAATATCGGGTGAACATCGAAGCCAACCACGCCACCCTCGCCGGCCACAGCTTCCACCACGAGGTGGCCTACGCGGTCGCCAACGGCATCTTCGGGTCCATCGACGCCAACCGTGGCGACTACCAGAACGGCTGGGACACCGACCAATTCCCCAACTCGGTCGACGAACTGACCCTCGCCCTCTACGAGATCCTCCAAGCAGGCGGATTCACCACCGGCGGCTTCAACTTCGACGCCAAACTGCGCCGCCAATCGGTCGACCGCACGGATCTCTTCCACGGCCACATAGGAGGCATGGACACCATCGCTCGAGCTCTGCTGGCCGCCGCCGACCTCATCGAGAACGAAACCCTCGCCTCCGCCAAACGCCAGCGCTACTCCGGCTGGTCGACCGACCTCGGCCAGAGGATCCTGTCCGGAGGCGAAACCCTTGAGACCCTCACCGAACGTGTCATCTCCACAGACCTCCAACCCCAACTCGCGTCCGGGCGCCAAGAACTCCTCGAGAACCGGGTCAACCGAGCCATCTGGTCCGTAGACGGTGAGCGAGGCTGAAGCGCGCTTCGATCTGGGTGACTACCGGGTGGTGATCGCCACCGCCTTCGGTCCACGACTCCTCGCCTTCGATCACCGCCTCGGTCGAGGGCCGCTGGTGCGACTCGACGACCGAGTGGCACTGGATGGCGGGCCTGACGGGCCCTACCGGATGCGGGGAGGCCACCGCTTGTGGGCGGCGCCCGAGCTACCCGAGGTCACCTATGCCACCGACGACGAACCGTGTGAGGTGGTCGAGGAACCGGGTGGGGTGACGGTCGGCGGCCCCACAGACGCCGCCGGTCTCCGCAAGACCATCCGCCTCCGGGCCGCGGAGGATGCGGTCGTGGTGGAGCACGAGCTGAGCAACGCCGGACCGTCCGCCGCCAGGGTGGCGGCATGGGCCATCACCCAGGTACGACTGGGCGGAATCGCCATGTGCCCCTTGCTCGGCAACGGCAACGGAGGCCTGCAAGCAGACCGGTCACTGGTCCTGTGGCCGTACACGGATCCGTCCGATCAACGCATCACCTACCGGCCCGACGGCGTTTCGATCGAAGCCGCACCAGGTCCGGCCCTGAAGCTGGGCGCGGGGCCACGCCCGGGTGCGCTGGGCTACCTGCTCGACGGTCGGCTGTTCACGAAGACCGTGGCCGGCGAGCAGCCGGACGCCGAGTACCCCGACCGGGGTGCAGTGGGCCAGATCTACCTCAACGAACGCTTCTGCGAGCTGGAATCGGTCGGACCGCTCACCGATCTCGGTCCCGGTGAGAGCATCACTCACACCGAGGTCTGGCAGTTGCAGCCGTGTGAAGACCCCGACACTGCCCACCGTCTAGTCATCGCTGAGGCTCGTCGCTGAGGAGACGGCCGGACAGCGTCAGCGCCGCCACCACCACCGCCACACCCGTGACGAGGACCAGGGCGGTCGCGCCCCGATCGAGCCATTCGGGGTTCACGGAGGGAACGATCGGCCTGGTCAGAGTGGCGAGGCGCGACCAGCCCCATCCTGCCAGCAGGGCCCCGGCGATCGCCGCCGATCTCGCGGACCGGGCCCGGTCGAAGCGCAGCGAAGCCAGCGCCACGACCACGGCAACTCCCAGAAACGTCGCCGCTACCGGAAAGCCACGGGCGTCGGCTGGGCTCGCCAGCCACTGGCCGACGGCGGCGACGGCGCCGACCCCGCCCGCTCCGATGGCGAACCACGACATCAGGGCCGACGATCGACGGCGAACGGCCACGAGCGGGATCAAACCGGCGAGCCCGACCAGCGCTGCGGGGAAGGGCGAGACGTCGGGTCGCCAGGCCAGCCTCCCCGTCACCACCACCTCTTCGCCGTCCACGAGCATTGGGACCTCCCACTCGAACACCTCCTGCTCGCGGTCTCCGGTCAACTGGGGCGGACGATCGGGCGACATCCAATGGATCCGGTGGTCGTGCCAGGACCACCGTCCCTGCCCCCCGATCAGTTCCCACTCGGGATCAGCCGCGGCTTCAGCCTCCGCCGGAATCTCACGCTGGCCGTAGCGGTCGTCGTTGAGGTAGGTGGCCGGTGAACGGCGATTGCGCCACACCGCCCCCTCAGGGTCTATCCGGAGATAGGGCTCGTCTCGGTAACCGAGCAC
>DATGPZ010000014.1:0-33102 GCA_035304485.1 Acidimicrobiia bacterium
ATGTCCGCCACCGACCACACGAGCAGCGAGCCGGAACGCAAAGAGATGTGCCAGGGCAAGACCGACCGTCGACCCCCAGATGATCCCGAGGATCGGGACGGATGCCTCGTCACCCACCACCGCCAGAGCGGCGATCAGGCACACCGCGACGTAGAAGGCCATCGTGAAGGCCTCCCGTCGCCACTCGAGAGCGTGATCCGAATCAGTCACCACAATGCCGCCACCGTTGAGCCAGCGAGGCTGGAGACAGGACGAGCTCACCGAAGAGTATCGCGACTCGTCTGCGCAGGAGCGAATAAAACCGCCAGAAAGGGCAGGTGTTTCGAGAGCCCTCCCGAGCATGGATCGGTGCTATCCGACTAGGCGACCTCTGCTGTATCTGAGCAGGTGGCGGTCGATCGCCTAGCTTTCCCGTAGGTCGAACGGGATCACTTCGCCGGCGATCCGTTCGGCGCACAGCTGGGATCGATCCATCGTTTCCGGCGGGCGACGCTCGGCTGCCACCGGTCCTACCTTTCGCCCCGGATCGACGCCCGCAGATCCTTCATCAGGAGGTAGAGGTGATGCGGATTGTCGGGCCGTACGCATCGCGGAGTAGCTAAGCGGGGTCGGTAAGGTGACGGAATGGTGATGAGGGTGGCGGTTCCCGTGCTGCCGTGCCGAGATGTGGAGGCGGCGCGATCGTACTTCACGGACGTGCTCGGGTTCGACACCATATTCACCTGGGAGGCCCCACCTACCTATGCGGCCGTGATCCGCGACACCGCCGAGTTCCACCTGTACGCCGATAGCAGCATCGGCCCGGCCAGGGTGGTGGTTATCGTCGACGACGTCGATTCCTACCACGACGAGCTGCGCGCTCGCGGCGCCGACATCGTCGAGCCACTGACTGACCGGCCCTACGGAATGCGCGACTTCAACGTACGGACACCCGATGGACACTTGTTGATTTTTAGCCAGCCGCTTCATGAGTACGGGTGACCATCAGCGGACCAGCCGGAAGAAGGACCGGACCTCGTCGACGAGCAACGCCGGCTGCTCGAACGCCGCAGAGTGGCCCGCCCTTGACGGGCTCATTCCAGCACCGGATGTTCGGGAGCCGGCGCTCCGCCCACCGGCCGGATGGGCGCTGCAGTTATCGGGCGATGACACGCATG
Organism: Acidimicrobiia bacterium; assembly: GCA_035304485.1. Lineage (GTDB taxonomy): Bacteria > Actinomycetota > Acidimicrobiia > Spongiisociales > ZC4RG35 > ZC4RG17. Next base: position 1,158 of record DATGPZ010000014.1, read on the forward strand.
TCAGACAGGGCGCGACAACGGCACCCACGACGTCGACCCGGTCGGCCTTGCCATGTGAATGTAGCTAGGCACGCACCTGGCGGATCGCTTCCGCAAGTCACCGTCGTGACTGCGTATGTCCCATCCTGCGATGTCTGACAGTGCCTTCTGGTACTCGTATCTCTGGGCGGCGAGAACAGGCAGTCTTTTGCCGACGAACGGTTCCAGGCCGGTGGCGGTCATCCCGTGATCCACGACTAGCTCGAAGGGCATGTTCACGGGCGACCTCACCCGCTGTAGTCGCCTGGATCCGATTCAGGTCGTGTATGGACAGCCTGCTGTCGAGGATCAGCTCGACCATCCTGTCGAGCCGTACTTCGTTGCTGTCGAACCGTTGCGATGCGATCCGGGGCTGGAGCTCACAATCGACGATGCAGAAGAGGGTCGCTCCGAGGATGGGGCGGTAGTCATCCAGGCGGTTCAGAGAGTGGGCGCTACTGGGATCGAACCAGTGACCTCTGCCGTGTGAAGGCAGCGCTCTCCCGCTGAGCTAAGCGCCCGAAGCACCCAGATGTTACCCGATCGGGTCGGATGCGCTTCAATCCCAACCCATGGCCCCTCACATGAGCCGAGCCCACTTCGAGCAGGTCGTCGACCGTGTCCTGGATGCGCTTCCCGACTGGGTCCACCGGCAGATAGACAATCTGGTCATCGTCGTGGAGGACTGGCCGACACCGGAACAGGACCCCAATGGTGAGGGTCTCTTGGGCATCTATGAAGGTGTGTCTTTAGCCGAAAGAGGCTCGGACTATTGGGGCGCCATGCCCGACCAGATCACCATTTTCCGGCAACCCCATCTCCGCCTCGGCGTCACTGGGGAAGCGTTGGAAGAAGAGATACGTCGGACGGTCCTACACGAACTCGCCCATCATCTGGGTATCGATGACGAACGCTTGCAGGAATTGGGTTGGGATTGAGCGTTTGGTTCAGCCTTGACGGGTGCGAGGGATTCCGGCTTCCTTGAGCACGCGAGCCGGCACACCCACCTGGCGCCAGGCCGTATAGGAAATGCCCTTCCGCTCCGAATAGGACTTGGCGGCCTTGATGAACGCCTTCTCGAGCTGATCGATGTCCTCTTTGGATTCGACCTCTTTCAAGGTCTCCTGGGCATCCAACTTTTCCTGACGCAGCTCGAGTTGCTTCAGCGGATCCTCTTCGGTGGCCAGACGTTCGTCGATCGAAGCGATGCGCTTGCGAACGGATTCGGCCGTCACCGGTCGTCCAGGCCGCCTGGATCCAAGAGCCTCGAGATAGGCCTTGATGGCGCGCGATTCCCGTCTACCTTGCGCCAACGCCGCTTTGTGCTCGTCTGACATGGGCATTTTGGTTCTCCTCCAAAAGGTCGATTCCACGTCCCGACCACACTCTATATCGGTGCGTGTCGACAAGTGACAAATTCGACAATCAGAAGATGCTGCGACAGGAGATTCGGCAGCCTCCTCCGGGGGCCATAGCGCCGGCGGTGGGCCTAATGCCAACTCGACCCGACGTGGCACTCAAAGGATGTTTTGCCTTGCGCAGGGAAGATAGAGATGCGCATAAAGAAAGGGATCCGGAACCGGATCCCTTTCTGTGGGCCCTAGTAGATTCGAACTACTGGCCTCTTCCGCGTCAAGGAAGCGCTCTACCCCTGAGCTAAGGGCCCAGGCTGATTGTGGAGGCGACGCCCGGAATTGAACCGGGGTGACAGGTTTTGCAGACCCGCGCCTAACCACTCGGCCACGTCGCCGATCTAATCACCGGAACCCCGGTGATCCGAGTGGTCGGTATCCGACCGCCCAGAGAGCGGAAGACGGGATTCGAACCCGCGACCTCAACCTTGGCAAGGTTGCGCTCTAGCCAACTGAGCTACTTCCGCGAGAGCACACAGTCTAGTCGGCGAAGACCTCCAGCCAAACGCCTAGCGACCGCTGGATCCGAACCCTCCAGCGCCCCTTTCGGTCTCGTCGAGGGAGTCGGACTCCTCCCAATCGATCTCCGGCACCGCCACGATGACGAGCTGGGCGATGCGGTCGCCCCGAGCGAACTCCACCGGCTCGGTGCCGTGATTGATCAACAGGACCGAGATCTCACCGCGGTATCCCGAGTCGATCAGGCCCGGGCCGTTGACGACCCCGATGCCGTGACGCCGGGCGTGCCCGCTGCGAGGCAGCACCAAGCCAGCGAAGCCGGGTGGGATCGCCACCGCCAACCCCGTCGGTACGGCCGCGCGGTCCCCAGGAGACAGGGAGATAGACCGAGCCGCGACCAGATCCCAACCGGCATCACCCTCGTGGGCACGCCGGGGCGGAGGTAGTTCCTTGTCGAGGCGTTGAAAGCTAACCTTCATGGGGAGAAATCGACGTGGGGCGTAACCGGGCGGTCGGCACCACGGAGACGACTTGATCAACTCTACAGCTCGCCGTCGTGGCCGTCACGCCGCCTTCCCAGTGTCGGCGCCGGTTCGGCCTACTCTTCCGCCATTCCGCCTTCGCCGCAGGGACGACGGTCGGGTTCGGTTTCCGGGTATGGAGTTGCTCGGTTTCTACGACGAACCGTATCAGGTCGCCGTGCACCACCCTCCCAAGCGACGGCGCTCCCGTCCAGTGGTCGTCCAAAAGGCTCCCGTTCGTCCCTCCCTCACCGCCGACTCTCGGGTATCCCAGCTCTGGGAGACGACCGAGATCGATGAATCGGCTCTCGAATGGTGGAAGCCACACGTCGTCGCCCGTAGGAAGCTCGGCGGCCGCAGCGTGCGGATGTCCTCGGTCGGGTGGGCAGCGGTGGCCTGCGTCGTCGCGCTCTCATTCGCCTGGTATCTGATCGGACGTCCCGCCCAGATGGCGGAGGAGTCTCGTGGTGTCCTACGCCACGAGGCGGCCACTCTCGTCGCGACGCTTCCGAACCTGGAGTCGGTGGCTACTGCCGTGGGAAACCGGGAGCCACCGGACCTGTCTGAGACGACCGCCCTCGTCCTCGATGCGGAATCGGCCGCCCGAGCCGTCTTCGGACGCGCCGGATCACTCGAGGGTATGGAACGGGAAGCGGGGGTGGGAGCAGCGGCGACGGTGCTCGAGGTCACGGCGCGCGTGAACCGCTTGATCGCCTACCGTTTGGCGGCCGAAGGTGCCCTCATCGCTCCCGATTTGCCCTCATCGCCGGGTGAGAGCGATCTGCCGGCGGCAACAGAAGCGGTGACGGCCTGGCGAGCCGAGGTAGAGACTGCTGTGGCCGAGCTCCCACCCGGTGTCGTTCCCGAGCACCTCCACGGCCTTCAGGTGTGGCTCGACGGTCTGGACGAATGGCAGGCCCGCTACGTCGATGGCATCCGTCAGGAAGACGCCGGTGCCATGCAACAAGCCCTCGAAGAACTCGATGGCCAACTGGCGGGTCTCCACGACGATCTCCTGGCGCGTCTGGAAGAGGCAGGAGGAGAACTGGTCGCTCAGTTGGCCGACGCCCGCTCGGCGATCGAGCCGCTACTCGGTGACTGACTCCAGCTCGGCCATCTCCCGCTCGAAGTCCTCGGCCCCTTGAAACTCCTTGTACACCGAGGCGAAACGGAGATAGGCGACCTCGTCGACGCTGCGGAGTCGCTCCAGCACCGCCTTGCCGATGTCCTCGGAGTCGACCGTGGCTCCCTTGGCTCGCATCAGACGCTCCACATCCGCCACGAGGGCCGACACCTGCGTGGCCGAGGCGGGACGATCGGCGAGAGCGGCTCCGACCCCCGCGGTGAGTTTGGCGGCGTCGAACGGCTCGATCGCACCCGATCGCTTCCGTACCATCAGTACCTGCTCACATCGCTCGTAGGTGGTGAACCGGGCTCCGCAGGTCTCACAGATCCGGCGGCGTCGAACGGCGGCCCCGTCTTCGGAAGGGCGGCTGTCGATGACCTTGGTTTCTGCTGCCTGACACTCAGGGCATCGCATGACCGGTGCCAGCCTAACGGGCCTGGCAGGACACGTCTTCCTAGGACTCGGGGATCGGGCCGACCGTGAAGACGATGCGGGCGATCTCGGGGTCCCAGCGCAGCGTGTACCGGTGGTCGCGGTAGTTCAAAGACCCATCCAGACCAGCGAGATCCGGTTCCTCGATGTCGAGGCCCAGGGCGGCCAAGAGCTCCTTGCGTCCACTCGGCAAGAGCTCGGGTTCCGCCATGGCGATGGTGAGGCCGAGGGCGGTCAGCACCTTGCGGTCGTCGGCGACCGTTCCAGAGGGATCACCCAGGAAGGTGATCCTGTCGACGGTGCCGCCTTTCGCCGTTCCCTCGATGCGCACGAAAGGACCGGCGTTGAAGGCGAAGTGGTCGTCTCCGCTTGCGATGTCGGAGGCGACGAGGAATGTGCTGTGGGGCCGAGCGAGAGCATCCCACCGGGCGATGAGGGCATCGGGCCCGGCCTCGAACACGGAGGCGGGGATGGGAACCGTGGTCGTGGGTGTCGTCTCCGGTGGCGCCGTGGTCGCTGGGACAGTCGTGGGCGGAACTGTGGTTGCAGGGACCGTCGTGGGTGGAACGGTCGGTGAAGGAACCGTCGTGACCGGGACGGTGGTCGGAGTGGGGGCGGTGATGGTGACACCCGCCACAGTCGGGGGCACGGTGCCGCCATCGGCTGTGATGGCGTCGTCGGAGCCAACGTCCACCGGAGTGTCGGCTTCTCCTCGTTCACCGAGCACTGTGAGCATTCCGAAGAGTGCTACGACCATGAAGACGCCGACCGCTCCGAAGATCAATGTCCGCCGACCGAACCGGAACCCCCGTCGAGGAGTGGTGAGACCGGCGGTGGAGACGCGTTCGGCGATGGTCCCACCGCCGAGTGTTGCCGTGGCGACCGCTTCGGTTGCCGGCGAGGTCGGCTTCTGGAACCGCTTGCGCAGCCCGATCTCGTCGCTCAGGCCGTCGTCGGTGGCGGGCTCGAACAGGAGTTCCTCGGCGCCATGACGTAGGCGGTACTCGCCCTTGCCGATCGGGTCGATCTCGACGTGCGCCAAGGCCCATCGCGCCAACTCCCCGTCGGGAGGAACACGTAGGATCGCCTCGGTTTCGCCTAGATACAGCTCTGCCTCGATGCGCTCGCCATCGATGGTGGCCGCACCCGGATAAGTCGTCGGAAGCATCGATCCCCAGCCCTGCCCTAGCTCCTTTTCCCCCTCGATTATCGCAGCTGGGGGAGAAATCGAAACGGGCCTGTGGTCCTAGTGTTCGAGCGGGAGAATGAGCACCTCTCCCGGTCGAATCGTGGCATCCGACAGATCGTTGAGGGCTCGGATCTCTCGCACCACCCTCCGGAGATCGGCATCGTCGGGCGCCACCGACTCGGCGATGACCCACAGCGACTCTCCCGCTGCCACTACATGCTCCTGGGTGGCGGGTGGCTCCGATTCGGCATCGGCGGCGGAGATCAGGAGGAAGACGGCACAGACGGCGACCGACAGGACGAGCATCCTGAGAACGAGCAACCTGACCCGATACGGGTAGCCGGCTGATGAATGACCGCTGGGCATCGCCTTCCTCCTGTTCTTCCGCATCTCGGTTCGGGGTCGAGTCTCGGTCCGTTGGACCGGACATGTGCCGACCGAACGAGTGTTCGACAACCATATGCGAACACGTGTTCGCTTGTCAAGTCGAACATATGTTTGAAACGCGAAAACCGAGGCGGCTAGGATGGGAACGTCCGTTCGACCCGGGAGGAGCCGGTGAGCCAACTCAGCGACCGCCAGCGACAGGTGCTGGACTACATCCGAGAGACGGTTTCCCAGCGGGGCTATCCCCCGTCGGTGAGAGAGATCGGCGAGGCGATCGGACTGTCCTCCCCCTCCACCGTGCACAGCCATCTATCTGCCCTGGTGGCCGCCGGCGCCATCCGTCGGGACCCCACCAAACCGCGGGCCATCGAGGTCTTGGACGTCGAGACCCCGACTCCTACCGCACCGTCCCTCCCGGACAACCTGCGAGAGGTGCCGCTCGTCGGTCGGATCGCGGCCGGCAGCCCGGTGTTGGCGACGGAGGACATCGAGGACGTGTACCCGCTGCCCGACTCCCTGACGGGGTCGGGGCCCGTGTTCATGTTGCGGGTGAAGGGAGACTCGATGATCGACGCTGGGATCCTCGACGGGGACCTGGTCGTGGTGAGACGCCAACCGGATGCTGCCGATGGCGACATCGTGGCCGCGTTGGTGGAGGGCGAAGAAGCGACGGTCAAGCGCCTCCACCGGCGGGATGGCAAGGTGGTGCTGGTGGCCGAGAACCCGGCTTACGACGACATGGTGTTCGACGACGTCGAGGTCATCGGCAAGGTCGTCAGCGTGCTCCGTCGGGTGCGGTGACCCCGATCCACTCCCCTTCGAACACCTTGACGGCCGGGCCGGTGAGATAGGCCGATCCGCCTTCGAACACGACAGTTCCTTCTCCTCCCGGCACGCGGACTCGGACGGGGTCCGCCGATTGGCCGACCGCCACGGCGACAGCCGCCACCATGCCGCTGCCACAGGCGAGGGTCTCTCCCACGCCCCTCTCCCACACCCGCATCCGAATGTGACCGGGCGAGACCACCTGGACATACTCCACGTTCGTCCCGTTCGGGAACGCTGGGTCGGCCGCTACCTCCGGGCCTTCCAAGGGCACGTCGACCCGGGTTGGATCGTCGACCAGCGTGACGGCGTGGGGATTGCCGACCGAAGCTTCGTGGAACACGCGCTCGCCCACAGTCAGCATGCCGCCGATCGTCACCGGACCGACTTCCACTGTGATGCGGTCGCCGTCGACCAGTGCTCGACGTTCGCCCACGGGAGTCACCACGGTGAACCATTCACCGGCAGGAGCCCATCCTCGCTCCACCGCGTAGCGGGCGACACATCGCAGCCCATTACCACACATCTCGGCCGGGCGACCGTCGGCGTTCCAGTACCTCATGGTCGGGAACGGATCGACCGCCAACAAGCCGTCGGCGCCGATGCCACGTCGTCTGTCGCACAATTTCTGGATCGTCTCGGGGGAGGGTGCAGTCTCTTCGAGCACGATGAAGTCGTTCCCGAGAGCTTCCATCTTGGTGAACTTCACAGGTCGATCTCCTGCCTGACGGCGTCGTAGAGGTCGGGGCGGGTGGCGTCGAACCAACGCAGCCGTGGATCGCGGCGGAAGAAGGTGCGCTGCCGTCGAGCGAGGCGGAGCGTTGCCCGACGCGCCTCCTCCCAGGCCTGGTCTTCGTCGATGCGGCCCGAGATCAGGTCCAATAGCTGCCGATAACCCACCGCCTGGGAGGCGGTGGGCCCGAGTCTCGGTGCGAGTCGCTGCACCTCCTCCAGGAATCCTCGACTCCGCATCGCAGCGAGGCGGTCGTCCACCGCCTGCTCGAGGTCGGGTCGATCGAGCGCGATGCCGATGAACTCGATCTCGGGGACGTAGGACTCGTAGGCGTCCCGTTCGGGGGACAGCGCCAGCCGGCTAGGCGTGGTTCCTTCCAAACGCAGAGTCTCCACGGCCCGTATCACGCGGCGCGGATTGGCCAGGTCGACGAACTCGCCGGCACGGGCGTCCGCCGTCACCAGCTCGCGCACCAGTGCCTCGGGTCGGGCGCGCTCCAGCTCCGAGCGCAGGCGCGCATCAGTGGGGCGAAAGCGCATCGGGTCCACCACGGAACGGAAATGGAGGCCTGAGCCGCCGACTATCAAGACGGTGGGGGCATCGACCGAACGCAAGGCCTCACGCGCTGCGGCCCGGAAATCGGCCACCGTGTACGGATCTTCCGGCTCGGCCACATCGATCATGTGGTGAGGCACGCGGGCCTGTTCTTGGCGCGTCGGTTTGGCCGTCCCGATATCCATACCTCGATACACCTGCATCGAGTCCACCGAGAGGATGTGGGCACCGAGGCGCTCAGCCATGTCGAGTGCCAACCGTGATTTCCCGGTGGCCGTGGGCCCGACTATCGCAATCAGGCGAGTCAGAGGGCTCTCCCGTTCAGGTGATGCTGGTGGGCTTCGATGACCTCCGCCTGGAGGAAGGTGCCGGGCGGAATCACTCCGGGGATGTGGACGACCTTTCCGCCCCTCGTGCGAGTGGTGGCGACCTGGGGGTCCTTCTTCGACGGACCCTCGCTGAGCACCTCCACGGTCTTGCCCACCCACTCGCGATTGCGTTCTCCCGATATCCGGTTCTGTGTCGAGACCAGGCGATCGAAGCGCTCCTGGATCACGTCGGGGTCGACGAAGTCCTCGGTCATCTCGGCGGCCGCCGTTCCCGGGCGGGGCGAGAAGATGAACATGAAGGCGGAGTCGAACCGGGCCTCTTCGACCACCTCCATCGTCATCTCGAAATCGTCCTCGGTCTCACCCGGGAAACCGACGATGATGTCGGTGCTCACGACGAGGTCGGGAATGGTCCTCCTCGCCAGATCCAGCCGATCCATGAAACGCTGCCGGTTGTATCCACGATGCATGCGGGCCAGGATCCGGTCGGAGCCGCTCTGCAGTGGCAGGTGGAGCTGCTCGCACACCGCTTCCGTCTCGGCCATCGCCTGCGCCACGTCCTGGCGGAAATCGGCCGGGTGAGGGCTCGTGAAACGTACTCGACGGATGCCGTCGATCGCCCCCACCTGTCGTAGGAGGTCGGCGAAAATGGGCCTCCGCCGTCCGTCGATCGCGAGGTCCCGTCCATAGGTGTCCACGTTCTGGCCGAGCAAGGTGACCTCGACGACACCGTCCGACGCCAACCTCTCGACCTCGGAGATGATGTCGCCAGGGCGCCGTGAGATCTCCGGTCCTCGGACGGAGGGCACGATGCAGAAGGTGCACGTGTTGTTGCATCCGACCTGGATGGTCACCCAGGCCGAATGCTCGAGCTCTCTGCGCACCGGCAGGACCGAAGGCATCGTCTCGAGCTCGTCCACGATCTCGGTGATTCCGCCCCATTCCTCAGCGTGGTCCATCAGGTCCAGCACCCGGTCGAGGTTGTGGGTCCCCATCACCACGTCCACCCACGGTGCACGCTCGCGGACCAGCTCCCGGTCCTTCTGGGCCGCACAGCCGCCGACGACCAGCAAAGCCTCCGGGTTGGCGTCCTTCAGCTGCTTGAGATGGCCCAGAGTTCCGTAGAGGCGGTTGTCGGCGTTCTCACGGATCGTGCAGGTGTTGATGAAGACCACATCGGCGGATTCCACATCGTCGGTGGCAGTCATGCCGTCGAGCTCGAACAGCCCGGCGATGCGCTCGGAGTCGTGCTCGTTCATCTGACAGCCGAAAGTCCGGATCAGGTATCGCTTTCCGGATCGGCTCGGGTTGCGGCGCGTCGGGTAGCGCCGCCGCGGCGTGGGTAGGACTGTGGTTGTCATCTGACTCAGCGGGCGTAGTCCGTCGCTCGGAACTCGCGGATCACGGTCACCTGGATGGTGCCCGGGTACTGGAGGTCCTCCTCCAGTTTACGGGCGATTCGGCGAGCCAAATCATTGGCTTCCAGGTCGGTGACACTGCCCGGGTCGACCACGACCCTCACCTCCCGGCCGGCCTGCAGAGCGAACACCCGATCGACGCCGTCGAATTCGAGGGCGAGATTCTCGAGGCGCTCGAGCCGCCGCACATACGACTCGAGCGTCTCACGACGGGCACCGGGGCGGGCGGCAGAGACGGCGTCGGCTGCCTGCACGATCACGGCCAGGATCGTGCGTGGCTCGACCTCGTTGTGATGGGCCTCGATGCCGTGGACTACGGCCGGGTCCTCTCCGAAACGCCGGGCGATCTCGGCGCCGATCAGGGCGTGAGAGCCTTCGACCTCGTGAGTGACCGCCTTGCCGATGTCGTGCAGCAGAGCCGCACGCTTCACGGGAGCCGGGTCGATCCCGAGCTCGGTCGCCAGCATCGCCCCGATGTGAGCCGACTCGACGAGATGATTGAGTACGTTCTGCCCGTACGAAGTGCGGAACTTGAGGCGGCCGAGGAGTGTCACCAGCTCGGGGTTCATCCGGGTCAGCCCGACTTCCAGCAGTGCCCACTCCCCCGCATCGCGCACGCTCTGCTCTACCTCGTCACGCGCCTTGTCGTACGCCTCTTCGATCGAAGCCGGATGGATCCGTCCATCGGCCACGAGCCGTTCCAAGGTGATGCGAGCGACCTCACGACGCACCGGATCGAACGAGCTTACGGATACGGCCTCGGGCGTATCGTCGACGATGAGGTTGACGCCGGTGACCGACTCCAGGTGGCGGATGTTGCGGCCTTCCCTACCGATGATCCGCCCCTTCATGTCGTCGCTCGGCAAGGGCACGATCGAAAGGGTCGATTCGGTGACCACCTCGGAGGCCAGCCGTTGGATGGCGGTGGAGAGGATGCGACGGGCACGCTTGTCGGCCTCCTCTCGGGCTTTGATCTCCAGGTCACGCACCAAGATCATGGCGTCGCGCCGGGCCTCGTCCTCCACTTGGGCCAGAAGCTCTTCCTTGGCGGCTCGGGCGTCGATGCCGGCGAGTCGCTCGAGATCCGCGCGCGCCTGTTCCTTCAGGCGTTCAGCGGCTTGACGCGCCTCGGCCAATTCGGTCTCACGATCGAGCACCATCCGCTCGCGGTTGGCCAGGTTGGCGGCCCGTTGCTCGAGGGTTTCCTCTCGCTGGGCGAGGCGGTTCTCGAGGTTGACGATCTCCAAACGGCGCTGCTCGAGGTTGGCCTCCTCACGCTCCCGATAAGCTTCCGCCTTGGCCCGACCTTCCTCTTCGGCTCGCATGAGGATGCGCTGGGCCTCGAGGCGGGCGTTCCCGAGCGTCTCTTCGGCCGTTTCGCTCTCCCGACGTTGGCGGCGACCCGCAGTAGCCGAGGCGAACAGGTAGCCCAACACTGCCGCCACCACTGCTGTCGCCAGTGCTGTCACCACCACCTGCCAAACGGACATGGTCGTCTCCCTTCGGCCGCCTCGGAGTGCCAAGACACGTGTGCCGGGCCCTCGGGCCCGGCACACGAAATCGATTCGACGATGCGATCACTTCAGATGGCGATCACCACACGATCGACGGCTGTCATCGTTCACGGGAAGCGAATCCCTCCCGCGAGAGTCGTTCTCAGCCCGTATCGGAGGTCAATCCTGTCACCTGAAAGCGGCCTTTCTTGTCAGTTTCAATCGTTTCGTGTACTGGAATGCTCAGCCTAGCCAGCCGCGATGCATTCTGGAATGAACCTCTTGGGATCATTCCTCGTGGGATTCGACCTGTTCTTCCTCTCCCACAGTCGCGGCGTCCTCCCCCGGAGTTGCGAATCCGACCGCCTCGTAGACCTTGGCCTGGAGTTGCATGGCGAGCTCGGGATTCTCTCGCAGGAACCGCTTGGCGTTCTCCCGACCTTGTCCGAGCTGGTCATCATCGAACGTGTACCAGGCGCCGCTCTTCTTCACGACCCCTTCTTCGACTGCGACGTCGAGCAGGCTTCCCTCCCGGGAGATGCCCTCGCCGAACATGATGTCGAACTCGGCCTGACGGAAGGGCGGGGCCATCTTGTTCTTGACCACCTTGACCCTCACCCGGTTGCCGACCTGGTCGGCGCCGTCCTTGATGGACTCGATGCGCCTGACGTCGAGACGCACGCTGGAGTAGAACTTGAGGGCACGCCCACCGGGGGTGGTTTCGGGAGAACCGAACATGACGCCGATCTTCTCCCGGAGCTGGTTGATGAAGATGGCAGTGGTGCGGGACTTGTTGAGCGTTCCCGCCAACTTGCGTAGCGCCTGGGACATGAGGCGGGCCTGCAGTCCGACGTGGGAGTCGCCCATCTCGCCTTCGATCTCGGCGCGGGGCACCAGGGCCGCTACCGAGTCGATCACCAGGACATCCAAGGCTCCGGAGCGAATCAGCATGTCGGCGATCTCGAGGGCCTGCTCACCCGTGTCCGGCTGGGAGATGAGCAGCTCGTCGACGTCGACGCCGATGGCCCGGGCGTAGGACGGGTCGAGGGCGTGCTCGGCGTCGATGAAGGCGGCGATCCCGCCGTTGCGCTGGGCCTCGGCCACGATGTGGAGGGCGAGGCTGGTCTTGCCGGACGCCTCGGGACCGTAGATCTCGACGATCCGACCCCGGGGGACCCCGCCGGTGCCCAGGGCCAGGTCGAGAGAGAGGGCTCCGGTGGCGATGACCTCCACCTTGCGGGCGGCGGCATCGCCCATCTTCATGACGGCGCCCTTGCCGTACTGTCGCTCGATCTGGGAGACCGCCATGTCCAGTGACTTCTGGCGTTCCATGTTGTTCTCCTTCTCGTTCACTGTCGGTCCTCCCTCGGGCGTGTGTCGGCGAAGCTACAGGGTGACTGTGACAAAGACACTACAGCGAACGTCTGTTCGATCCAAGGATCTCCGTCACAACGGGAAGTCGGCATAGACCCGGTACCGGCTACCGGCGGCGGCCATGATGTGGAACCGATCCACCAGGAATCGGACCGACCAGCCGCCACGATCCTCGGTCAGTCCCCTCACGTCCTGGGGAGGTCGGATCCGGGCCAGGGTCAAATGCGCTCGAAATGGACGTTCCTCGTGGCCCAGCGAGGCGGCCGCGGCCGCCTCATCGACCACGGCCGCCAGACTGGCTAGACCGTCACCTTCTACTCCCAGCCACAGGACGGTCGCCCGAGCCGGACGGGGGAAGGCCCCGAACCCGCCCACCCTCACCTCGAAGGGGCCCGGTAGCGGGGCCTGGTCGAGAGCGGCCAGCCACCGCTCGTACGGCACCTGGTCGATGTGCCCTACGAACCGCAGGGTCACGTGCCAATTGGGTGGTGGAACCGGTCGGCCCGGTATCGAGATGCCCTCCATGCGGTGGACGAGCTCGGCCACGGCCTCGGCGGGCGGCACGACGGCCGCGAACACCCGCCCGGTCGGGATCAGGTCGCCTTCCACCACGCTCCGGTGACGGCCAGCCGGGCCAGGTGGAGAGCGGCAGTGGCGGCATAGGTGCGGACCCTCTCCCGATCACCCGCGTAGCGCAGGGTTCTCGCCCGACAGTCCTCTGGGGTCGCCACCGCGATCACGACCGTGCCGGCCGGTTGCTCGAGCGGATCCGGTCCGGCAGAGCCGGTGAGGGAGACTGCCACGTCCACGCCCAGAGCGGGACGAGCGCCCTGCGCCATCGCCATCGCGGTCGGTTCGCTCACCACTCCCGCCGTGAAGTCGTCGACACCGAGGAGGGACCGTTTGAGCTCGTCGACGTAGGCGACCACGGAGCCCCGATAACGGAGCGAGGCGCCCGGCAGCGACGTCAACCGCATCGCCACCATGCCCCCGGTGACGGATTCGGCAGTGCCTATGGTCCAATCCCGGGCGGCCAGGGCTTCGAACAGAACGGACTCGATGGTTTCTCCGTCGGCGGCGAACACCGATGCCCCCAAACGGGACCGGATGGTCTTCTCCACGGGGTCGATCAGGGTGAGGGCGGCAGCGTTCGTGTCGGCCTTGGCCGTGATCCGCACCTTGATCTCACCGCCCGAGGCGAGGAAGGCGATCGAAGGGTTGACCGACTCGTACAGGTCGGCGAGGTCGTCGGCGACCTGCGACTCCGACCGGCCCCAGGTGCGGAGGACGCGGCTGACCAGCACCTCGTCCATTCCCGCCGCTTCCCGTAGACGCGGGATGACGTGATTCGAGAGCAGCAACTCCATCTCCTCGGGAACGCCCGGCAGCGCGAACAGCCAGACGCCCTCGTGCTCCAGCGCGAGGCCGGGAGCGGTGCCCTTCGGGTTCGGCAGCATCTCGGAGCCGGCCGGATAGTCCGCCTGACGGAGGTTGGAGGCGGCCATCTTCCGGCCCATCCGGGCCCACCGTTCTCGGAGCGCCTCCTCGTATTCGGTGGAGTGTTCCATCTCCCGTCCGGTGGCGGCACAGATCGCCTCGCGGGTGATGTCGTCCTGGGTAGGACCGATGCCCCCGGTCACGATCACCGCATCGGCTCGACCCATCGCCGTCTGCAGCGCTTCGGTCATCCGTCCGAGGTTGTCGCCCACCACCTGCTGGAAATGGGCATCGAAGCCGGATTCGGCCAGTACCGAGCCGATGTGGGCGGCGTTGCCGTTGACGATCTGGCCGAGCAGCAGCTCTGTGCCGACCGCGATGACCTCGACGATCACGGGTCCACCCGGCGAGCCTCGAGATCTGCACCGAATGCTGCCGTGACCTCTGCCAGGAATCGATCACCCGGGGCGCCCGCGTCGAGGAGAACGACACCGTCGATCTCGGGTGCCTGACGATACGATCGCCCGACAGGTGTCCCTTCCTCGATCTGGTCGACCAGCACCTCGACCCGCTTTCCTACCTGAGCGGCGTTGTGAGATGCAGTGATCTCCTCCTGGATGTTCTGGAGGAACCGCAGCCGCTCCCCCACCGTCTCGGGCTCGACCCGATCGGGCAGGTCGGCCGCCGGAGTGCCCTCTTCGGGCGAGTACGGGAAGAAACCCGCCCAGTCGAGCTGGGCTGTTTGCAGAAAGGTCGCCAGCTCATCGACGTCGTCCTCGGTCTCGCTGGGGAATCCGACGATGAAGCTGGAACGGAGGGCGGCATCGGGCGCCGCCGCTCGGATGTCGTCTATCAAACGCAGGTGTGCATCGCTTCCGCCCGGCCGCTTCATGGCGCGGAGTAGTCGGCGGCTGGCGTGTTGGAGCGACAGATCGAAGTAGGAAGCGACCTTGGGGTTGCCGGCGATCTCGGAGATCAAGGCGGGACGGATCTCCTTCGGATAGAGGTAGAGGAGGCGCAGCGTGTACAGACCCTCTATCTCGGAGAGCGAGCTCAGCAGGTCGACGATGTCGGGTCGTCGCGGGGCATCCTCGAGATCCCGCCCATAGGCGGCGAGGTCCTGGGCCACCAGCACGATCTCGGAGACGCCGGCAGCCACCAAGGACTCGGCCTCCTGGCGAATCTCCACAGGGCGCCGTGAGCGTTGCCGGCCCCGGATCAGCGGGATGGCACAGAAGGTGCAGGGCTTGTCGCAGCCTTCTGCCACCTTCACGTAGGCGTAGGGCGTGTCGGGCGCCGGTCGCTTCACTTGGTGGAGGATGTCCATCACGGGTCGACGGCGGATCTGGACAGGCTGCCAGCCCGTCAGACGATCGAGGGTCGGCACCAGGTGGCCGTACCCGTCCAGGCCGAGGACGGCGTCGACCTCCGGCAGGGCCTTCTCCACCTCGACCCCGAATCTCTGGGCCATGCAGCCCAGCACAACGGTACGGGCGCCGTCCTTGGCCGCCTCCTGCACCGACAGGATCGTCTCGACCGATTCCCGACGAGCCTCTTCGATGAAAGCGCAGGTGTTGACCATCACCACATCGGCTTCCTCTGCGCTCTCCGCCGCCTCGTATCCGGCTTCTGCCAGCATGGCCACGAGCTTCTCCGAGTCGACCTGGTTCTTGGCACAACCCAGGGTGGTCAGGTGGTAGGTCGGGCTCAAGGGCGCAACCGCCTGTACATGCCGCGGAAGTAGACCAGGGGGTCGTCGAGTTCGCCGACATGGAGGTCCTCGATCTCGCCCACGATCAACAGCTGATCTCCGAGCGGCCGGATCTCCTCCAGGCAGCATCCGGCCCAATTCTCGACCCCGTCCAGGAGCGGTCCCCACTGGGTGGACTGGGTCTCGACCGATCGAAACATGCCCCCGGGCGAAGGGCGGCGCCCTGCGAACACGTCGGCGACGGTCTCGTTCCCGGCCTCGAGGACCTGGACGAGGAAGCGCTTGGTCTCCTCGACCGCGTCCACGAGGTCGGCACCGGCGCCGACGAGGGCGGCGGTACGCGGTGGATCTCCTTCGACGATCAGGACGGAGCTCACGGTCAGCCCGGCCGGGCGTGTCTCACCGGCGGTGAGGATCGTCACCGGAGTCGCCAGTCGACCCCGGAGACGGCGCACCGGGTCGCGCTGTTCGACCGGCACCGCGAACGGATCTTCCGAATGGATACTCACTTTGGTCTGATGCTAGGAGTCGACCACCGGCAGCGGGACCAGGGTGGACCGACGGGTGTCGAACCGCAGATGGGTGTCGTAGCCCGCCGCCCGAGCCGCCCGAACCACCTCGTCGTGGCCCCAGGCCGCTTCGGAGCTTCGATGGGCATCGCTCGCCAGTGTGATCGGCACGTCGCTCTCTCGGAACATGCGGAGGAAGTCAGGTGCCGGATACACCTCCTTCGCCGGGTTCCGCAGCCCCTGGCTCGAAACCTCCACCGCGGTGCCGGAGGCGGCGGCCGCATCCACCACCTGCCGGTACCAGTCCTCAGGGTCGGTGTCTGGGCGCAGCCCGTATTTCTTGATCACGTCGACGTGGGCGAGGACATCGACGACTCCGGATTCCGCCAACTGGGTCTCGAGGGCGAAGTACTGATCCCAGGCCGTTTCGATTCCGCGCCGTTCGAACTCGAACACCGAGTGCGAAGCGTCGATGGCCCAGCCGCCGATCCAGTGCACCGATCCAATGAGGTAGTCCCATGGATACGGTTCGAGCAGTTCGCCGACGGCGTCGATCGTCTCCGGGAAGAAGTCGACCTCGAGCCCGAGCTTCACGGGCAACCCGGCATCCTTGGCTCTCACCACTGTCTCCACGTAGTCGTCGAGGGACAGGGTGAGGTCCGCCTCGACCATCGCCTGGCTCAGAGCGGCGACGTCGTCCGGCGTGTCCGGGTGTTCCCAGAACCGGCCCAGCACGGGAGCGGCTTCGACACAACGGTAGAGGTGCTCGGTGAAGCCGAGCTCGGTGACTCCTCGGGCCGCGGCGCTCTCCACGTAGGCCTCGATGTGACCGGTCGGATAGACACCTTGTGGCGGGTCACTCTCCTCCCCCAGGCCGACGTGGGGGTGCAGATGGAGGTGATAGTCAGACAATCCGCACCGTCATCGGCGCGACGCCTCGACCACGGGCATGAGCTCCGGCGGGCAGGCGTCGGCCACGACGTTCCAGGTCGAGGGTGACACTTCGCCGTCGCTTTCGATCTCCTCACAGGCGAGGATCACGGCATGAGCGATCGGACCGATCGAGGCGTCGGTGACCGCGGCGCGGGCGATGGCCGCGCGGGCAGTGTCGGGATCGCCCCGACCCAGCGCCGCCACCGCCTCTTCGATGTCGCCGAGGCGGTCGGACATGATCTCGCTCACACCTCCCGGAACAGGTACCGGCGCAAGATGTCGAGCTTGTCGTCCACCGTCGAGGGGTCCAGGTACCACAGCATCGCCGCCACCGTGGAGAGAAGCGGATTGCCGTCCTGAGGCGTGAAACAGAAACCGACCAGTTCGTTGCCGTTGCGGACCGCGAGCGTGTCCATCGCCACCACGGTCTGGGACAGGATCCGCCCGTAGTAGCCGTGGTCCCGCCCGAACGAGAACACTTGGTTGGCGGAGCGCTTGTGCGTCACTGCCACGCGGGCATTGCTCGTGAGTCGGTCCTTCACCTCGTCCAGCGTCATCTCCTGGTCGAGAGTCAGGGAGAAGTGGATCGAGTGCATGTACTGGGTATTGAGCTTGATGGCCGAGGAGAACAGGTTCAGGTCGTAGCCGAGCGTCGCGAACAAGGCGTTGGCGTCGCGGGCGTGATGAGTACCGAAGCGCTCGTCCTTGTGCTTGTCCACCGTGGGCGAAGCCACGAAGCCCTCGTCCTGGGAGATGTCGTTGGCCCGGCGGACGCACAGGAATCGACCGTCGACGACGTGGTTGGTCCCATCGGGATCCATGCCCAACGTCTTGATCAGGACCGAGATGTTGTGGGTGTTGCAGGAGACGATCTGGAGATAGCGGTCCTCACCCGGGACCAGAGCCGCGTCGTTGATCCCGCGGGCGTACATCTTGCCGAAGCCGAACTCGGATCCCTGAGCCATGAAGCCGACAGGGTTGGTGAGGCCCTGGTAGAGCTTCTCCTTGTTCTGGTTGCCGACCGGCGTGCAGTCGATGACGACCGTGGCTCGCTCCAACGCCTCCATCGATTCGTACTTGGGGCTGTGGCCGAGCTCTTCGAACGCGCTCCGCCGCTCGGCATCGACCGTCAAGGCGGCTCCCCGCCCCACCAGATCGTTCACCTTCGACCGCTCGGTGATGAGTGGTGTTCGCTTGTGGAACGTGACTTCGTCGATTCCGAAGTGCTCGCGATGATCGGCGAGCATGCCGATGAGCGGTTCCCCGATGGTTCCGGTGCCTACTACGTGGACGACCCTGGCCATGGCTGGGCTCCCTCCCGTTCTGATCGTTGCTTGGGTGGCGGGACTGGCCGAAACATACCACTCCCGCCACCCGGTCTAACACGACGTCGTTCGGCTCACTCTGCGTCTGGCCTCAGAACTGCTCCTCTTCGGTGCTACCGGCCAGGGCGAGGGTGGAGGCTTCCCCTCCGCTGATGATGGTGGAGACGGTGTCGAAATAGCCCGCTCCCACCTCGCGCTGGTGCTTGGTGGCCGTGTACCCGCGCTCGGCCATCGCGAACTCGCGTTGCTGTAACTCGACGTAGGCGGACATGCCGGTGGCGGCATACCCCTCGGCGAGTTCGAACATCGAGGCGTTGAGGGCATGGAACCCTGCCAGGGTGATGAACTGGAACTTGTAGCCCATCGCCCCCAGCTCCTTCTGGAAAGAGGCGATGGCGGCGTCGTCGAGGGCTGCGCGCCAGTTGAAGGAGGGCGAGCAGTTGTACGCCAGCATCTTGCCAGGGAACTGGGCATGCACGGCCTCGGCGAACCGGGCTGCCTCGTCGAGATCGGGGGTCGCCGTCTCGCACCACAGCAGATCGGCGTAGGGCGCGTACGAGATGGCGCGCGAGATCGCCTGGTCCAGGCCGGCCCGCACCCGATGGAAGCCCTCAGCGGTGCGTTCCCCCGTCAAGAACTCTTGGTCCCGAGGGTCTATGTCGGATGTGAGCAGGTTCGCCGAGTTGGCGTCGGTGCGGGCCACGATGATCGTCGGCACGTCCAGCACGTCGGCCGCCAGCCGTGCGGCCACCAGGGTGCGGATGTGCTGGGATGTGGGCACGAGCACCTTGCCGCCCATGTGGCCACACTTCTTCTCCGAGGCGAGCTGGTCTTCGTAGTGCACGCCAGCGGCCCCCGCCTCGATGAATGCCTTGGTCAGCTCGAAGACGTTGAGGGCGCCGCCGAAGCCTGCCTCGCCGTCGGCGATGATCGGAGCGAAGTAGTCGATCCCGTCACCACCGTCCATTGCCGCCACCTGGTCGGCCCGGCGAAGGGCGTTGTTGATCCGTCGCACGAGAGCGGGTGCGGAGTTCGCCGGGTACAGCGACTGGTCCGGGTAGACCTGCTCGGCCAGGTTGGCGTCGCCCGCCACCTGCCAGCCGGACAGGTAGATCGCCCTCAGCCCAGCCTTGACCATCTGAACCGCTTGGCCACCGGTCATGGCGCCGAGGGCGTTGACGTATTCGGTGCCGGTGAGCTCCCGCCAGAGCTTCTCGGACATGAGGCGGGCCAGGGTGTGGTCCTCGCGCAGCCGGCCGCGCAGGCGCACGACCTGTTCGGCCGAATAAGGACGTTCGATCCCCTCCCAGCGAGGGTCGGTCTGCCAGCGTCGAGCCAGCTCTCGTGCTTCGGTCTGTTCCATGTCTGGTTCCTTCAGTCGATCAGTTCGTAGGCGGGTAGGGTCGAGAACTCCACGAAGTCGGGCGACAGCGCCACCCGCTCGAAGAGCCGGCGGGCTTCCTCATAGCGTCCGGCCTGGAACGCTTCCTCCCCCAGGTCGTTGCGAAGCCCTTCCATGGTGTCGTCGATGACCTCCCGTACGAGCTCGGGAGTGACGGTGGCACCTCGATCTGTCGTGGCTCCGTGCCGCACCCACTGCCAGATCTGGGAGCGGGAGATCTCGGCGGTAGCGGCATCCTCCATGAGATTGTCGATGGCGGCTGCGCCGGTACCGGTCAGCCAGGCGGCGAAATAGCGGATCCCGACCGAGACATTGGTGCGGATCCCGTCCATCGTTATCGAAGCCCCTTTCACGAACGTGTCGAGGAGATCCCCTTCGTCCACGGCCACGTCGGCCCGGAACCAATCGATCTGGTGAGGGCGGTCACCCAGTTGGCGGTCGAACTCGGCTCGAGCGACGGGCACCAAGTCGGGATGCGCCACCCAGGTGCCGTCGAAGCCCTGGCCGGCCTCGCGCCGCTTGTCTTCGGCCACTTTCGCCAGGGCACGTTCGGTGACCTCAGGATCCCGGCGATTGGGAATGAATGCGGCCATTCCGCCGATGGCATGCGCACCCCGCCGATGGCAGGTGGCGACGAGGAGGTCGGTGTAGGCATGCATGAAGGGGACGTCCATCGTCACTTCCGACCGGTCCGGTAGGACCTTGTCCCTCCGGTTCCGGAACCGCTTGATGATCGAGAAGATGTAGTCCCAGCGACCGGCGTTGAGCCCGGAGGCGTAGCGGCCGAGGGCGAAGAGGATCTCCTCCATCTCGAAAGCGGCGGTGATGGTCTCGATCAGGACCGTCGCCCGGATCGTCCCTGGCGGGATGTCGAGACGCTCCTCCGCGTATGTGAAGACGTCGTGCCACAGCCGGGCTTCGTAGGCCGATTCCAGCTTGGGCAGGTAGAAATACGGTCCCGATCCGGCTGCGATGGCTTCTCTGCCGCCCCAATACATGTACAGACCGAAGTCGACCAACGACGCCGACGCCGGCCTGCCTTGGAATTCGAGGTGCTTCTCGGGGAGATGCCAGCCTCGGGGGCGCACCACCAGTGTGGCGGTCTCTTCGTTGAGCCGGTACTGCTTGTCCGGCGTGTCGAGCGACAAGGTCCGGCGGTGGGCGTCGATCAAGTTCTGCTGACCCTCGAGGATGTTCGACCACGTGGGCGAGGTGGCGTCCTCGAAATCGGCCATGAAGACCTTGGCGCCCGAATTCAGGGCGTTGATCATCATCTTGCGGTCGACCGGACCGGTGATCTCGACCCGTCGATCCCGGAGGTCCGCCGGAGCCTCCGGCACTTGCCACTCGGACTCCCGGATGTGCTTCGTCTCGGGGAGGAAGCCGGGGAGCAGGCCAACGTCGAACTCGTCCTGGCGCCGGGCCCGTTCGAGCAGCAGGTTGCGACGTCGCTCGTCGAAGGCATTGTGGAGGTCGCTCAAGAACTGGATCGCATCTTCGGTGAGTAGTTGCATGACTCCAACAGGGTCGCTTGTTAATCCTGCATTCTCTTACCGTCACCTGGCGCGATGCAAACTCGCTTGTGCGAAACTTTGTCGATAGTTAACATCGCCGTCATGTCGAGAGTCGACGCTCTCACCTTCGGCCGCCGCTTGCGGCATCACCGCAAGCGAGCCGGGTTGACCCTCCAACAACTCGGCGAGAAGGTCTCCCGGCCGGCGCCGTATCTCTCGATGCTCGAGAACGGGCGCAGAGAGCCCCAGCCATCCCAGATCCCCGATCTGGCGGCGGCCCTCGGAATCGATGCCAGCGAGCTGATGGCTCCCGAGCCGCCCTCGGCCCGGGCGGAGCTCGAGATCGAGCTGGAGCGTATGCAGGCAGATCCTCGTTTCGCCGATCTCGACCTTCCCTACGTTCGCCCCTCCCCCACCCTCGCCGACGAGATCCTCCAGCATCTCGTGGGTCTCTACCGAAGGCTGGCTGACGGTGGGGTCTCCGCCACGGGGCGAAGCCGCCTGCGCAAGGCCAACGCCGAAGTCGGGCGGTGGCTCGCAGGCGAGGAGGGGTATCTGTCGGACATCGAGGCCGTGGCGACCGGGATCCTGGCCGTCGTCGGCCACGGCGACGGGCCAGTGTCGTCACGCACCTTGTTGGACATCGCCGGACACCTCGGATTCGAGATCCGGGCGGTGGAGGACATGGTGACAGGAGTGCGGTCGATCACCGACCCCACCAGCGGACGCATCTACATCGCCCAGCGAAACGAGCTTCGCACGCGCCAGGCTCGGAAGGCGGTCCTGCAGACACTGGCAGGGCGGTTACTGGGGCACAAGGAGCCGGCCGATGTCGAGGAGTTCCTCCGCCAGCGAGTGGAGACCGCCTACTTGGCCGCGGCCATCCTGGTCCCGGAGCGGTCGGTCGTCCCCCGCCTGGAGCAGGCGATGGAACGGAGGGACATCTCCATCGAGGACATCAAGGAGGTCTTCTACGTCAGCTACGAGATGGCCGCATGGCGGTTCGTCAACCTCGCCACCCGCCGCCTCGGCATCTCGAGCCACTTGATCGTCACGGGGACCGACGGCCTCGTCGTCAAGGGATACTCCAACGACGGGATTCCGCTCGTCCGTGATTCCCAAGGCGGCATAGAAGCCCAACCGGTATGCCGGCGATTCGGCGCCCTGCAGGTCTTCGAGTCCGAGGACAAGTTCGCCGTGCACGCCCAGTACACCGACACGCCCGCCGGCACGTACTTCTGTGTCACCCACATGGAGCCCGACCGACCGTTTTCGGTCACAGTGGGCGTGCCTTTCGAGTCCGCCCAGTGGTTTCGTGACCGCAACGTCGAGCGCCGGACGGTCTCGACGTGCCCTGATCCGAGGTGTTGTCGCCGACCCACCGAGGAACAGCTGGCCCGGTGGGGCGATCAGATCGAGGTGTCGGTTCGGGTCCAAGACCAGTTGCTCGGCCGGCTGGCTTCCGACCCCTACCCCGGCCGCGACGACCGGCGGGTCTACGACCTCGTCGAACGCCATTCCGACTGAGGGCTGGTTGGAAAGATCGGCCGGGGCTCAGTCCGCCAGGAAGAGGCCAGGTTCTTCCAGGTTCTCGATCAACATCGCCATGAACCGCCGCCCCTGACCACCGTCGATCACCCGGTGGTCGTATGAGAGTGACAGGGGCATGAGGGGGGCGATCTCGACCTGGCCGTGGCGGGCGATCGGCTTTTCCACCGCTCGGCCCACGGACAGGATGGCGACGGTCCCCGGGGGGACGATGGGGGTACCGAATCCTCCTCCCACCGCGCCGATGTTCGAGACGGTGAAGGTCTGACCGGTGAGCTCATCGGCGCTCAGCGATCGCTCCTTCGCTCCAGTCCCCAGACGCCTCACCTCCTGCGCGAGGCCGAGGAGTGAGCGACGGGCGGCATTGCGCACGACCGCCACGAGTAGCCCGTCGGGGGTATCGACTGCCACGCCGATGTCCTGGCGGGCGTGGAGGACGAGCTCGTCGTCCTCGAGAGAGGCGTTGAATTCGGGGAAGGCCTCCAGAACTGGGCTGAGGGCCTTTATCACCAGCGATTCCAGCGGGATCGGTGTCTCGTGGCGTCTGGCGAGTGCCGACCGCGTCGCCAGTAGACGGGTGGCATCGACCTCGTCGAAGGTGGTGACGTGAGGGATGGTGGTCCAGGAGCGGACCATGTTGGCGGCTATGGTGCGCCGCAGCTTCGAGAGCTTCTGACGTTGCCCTGGTTCGGGCCGTCCTGCCGGCACCGTAGGCTGAGCCTCTTCGGGCACCGGTGGGGCGGGAGGAGGTGGAAGCTCGACTGGCTCGCCTTCCGCGGCTGCCAAGACGTCCTCACGTGTGATCCTGCCCTGCGGACCGGTGCCTTGCACCTGTTGCAGGTCCACCCCCAGCTCACGGGCGAGCTTGCGCACCACGGGTAGCGCTTCGATCTTGCGGCCATTGGCGCGGACGGTCTCGGTTCGGCCTGGCAGTTGCTCGGCCTCGTCGACGAGTGTCCCGACGATCGGAGCGGACTCGGCCACCTCGTCCTCCTCCGGCTCGGACACCATCGGAGCGGTGTCTTCGACGGGCGGATTCGACTCGACCGATCCTCCGTCCTCCGGCCACGTCTCGCCCTCCTCGCCCACGACGACGAGGATCTGGCCCACCTCGACGATCTCGCCTTCGGCCGCACCGTGATGGAGCACGACCCCAGCGAACGGAGACGGGATCTCGACCACCGCCTTGTCCGTTTCCACCTCGACGACGGTCTCGTCCACCCCGACCGTGCCCCCGACCGGCACCACCCACCGAACGATCTCGGCTTCGGTGAGGCCTTCGCCGATATCGGGAAGTCTGAACTCCTTGGCCATCAAGTCTCCAGCGTCTGGCGGGCGGCCCTCACGATACGTTCCACACTCGGAAGGTACTGGTGTTCTGACCGCTTGAGTGGGAAGACGCTGTCCCACCCGGTGACCCGGCGTACCGGCGCCTCGAGCGAGTAGAGGCACCGCTCGGCGATGAGAGCCGCGACCTCGGCGCCGAAACCCGCCGTCTTTGGCGCTTCGTGGACGATCACCACCCGCCCTGTCTTCTCCACCGACGCCTCGATGGTGTCCGTGTCGAGAGGCACCAGGCTCCTCAGATCTATCACCTCGACCGACACTCCCTCCGCCTCCAGGGCAGTGGCCGCCCCGCGGACTTCCGTCGTCATGGCGCCCCAGGTGATCAGGGTGATGTCTTCGCCTGTTCTCTCGACCCTGGCTTCGCCGATCGGGACTTCGTACCAACCGTCCGGGACCTCTTCCTTGACCGACCGGTAGAGGCGGATCGGCTCGCAGAAGACGACCGGATCCGGGTCGTTGATGGCGGCGAGAAGCAGACCCTTGGCGTCGTACGGTGTGGCGGGGACCACGACCTTGAGGCCGGGGGTGTGGGCATAGATCGCTTCGGCCGACTCCGAGTGGTGCTCGGCGGCGCCGATCCCTCCGCCGTAAGGGATCCGGATCACCATCGGAGCGGTGAAGCGGTGGCGCGACCGGTTGCGGATCCGACTCACGTGGTTGATGACCTGGTCGAAGGCCGGATAGGAGAAGCCCATGAACTGCATCTCGGCCACCGGGCGCATGCCTCCGACCGCCAAACCGAAAGCCACGCCCACGATGCCGGACTCGGCCACCGGGGTGTCGACCACCCGACCGGCGCCGTGGCGCTCCTGCAGACCGTCGGTCACCCGGAACACCCCGCCGGTACGGCCGACGTCCTCGCCCAGCAGCATCACTTGGGCGTCCTTCTCCAATGCCACGTCGAGTGCTTCGTTGAGAGCACGGGCGATCGTCAGCACCTTCATGTCAGGTTCTCCAACAGCTCGGCACGTTGCCGCTCCAGGTGGGGAGGCAGCGTCTCGAACATGGCGTCGAGAATCTCTCCAGGCCCGAGCGGCGGCATGTTCTCGGCCAGTTCGATGGCCCGGTCGATCTCGGCGGCCGCCTCGGCCTCGATCGTCGCCTGCCACTCCTCGTCCCATGCTCCCCGCTCGGAGAGGTAGATGCGGACCCGCTCGAGTGGGTCGCGCCGCTTCCATTCCGATACTTCGTCGTCGGAGCGATACCGCTTGGGGTCGTCGCTGGTCGTGTGCGGGCCGATGCGATAGGTGACGGCTTCGATCAAAGTAGGCCCGCCACCCGCCCGAGCCCGCTCCGCGGCATCGTGGACGGCTTCGTAGACGGCGAAGAGGTCGTTGCCGTCCACCTGCACTCCCGGCATGCCATAGGCGATCGCCTTCTCGGCGATGCTGGTGGAACGTGTCTGCATCTCCCGGGGCAATGAGATGGCGTACCCGTTGTTCTGGCAGAAGAAGATGCAGCCGATGTCGTAGACGGCGGCGAAGTTCATCGCCTCGTGGAAGTCGCCTTCGGAGGTGGCGCCATCACCGAACGAGGTCAGGGCGATGCGGCCCGTTCCGTTCAACTTCTCGGCCCACGCCAGACCCACCGCATGGACCATGTGCCCACCAACGGTGATGGACGGCGGCATGACCGGGACGTGCTCGGGGGGAGATCCACCCCGCTCGTCACCGGTACGTCCCGCGAACAGCAGCTCCCACGGATATCCCTGTGCCCACATCAGGGCGGCGTCTCGATAGGTCGCTACGACCCAGTCGTTGGGCTGGAGCCCGGCGGCCGCGCCGATCTGAGCCGCTTCCTGGCCCTCGAAGGGCGCATAGGTGGCCAGGCGGCCCTGCTTCTGGAGGGCTGTGCCCTTGCGGTCGTACGTGCGGGCGAACACCATCGCCCGGTACAGCCGTCGGGTCAGTTGGATATCGATCGGGGGATCGCCCTCTACTCCCCCGCTCGGCGTCAAGCGTTGACGCACACGCTCACCTCACTGGTTTCTCGCCGCCCATTCACCGGGAGGGTAGACGCCTCACGCCTCGACCGATTCACCGGCCAGGAGCTCCTCGAGCTCCGTTTCGGTCATCAAGACGTCGCGGGCCTTGGACCCGACCGAAGGCCCCACCACGCCCCGATTCTCGAGGATGTCCATGATCCGCCCGGCCCGGGCGAAGCCGATTCGGAGCTTGCGCTGGAGCATCGAAGTCGAACCGAGCTGGGAGCGGACGATCTCCTCCATAGCCCGCCGGATCAGCTCTTCGTCTTCGTCCTCTTCCTCTGCGGCCTTGGCGGCGGCAGCTTCGGCCGCTGCCTGGAGGACCTCCTTGTCGCGGTACTCGGCCTCGCGCTGCTCCTTCACCCAGTCGACGACGGCGTGGACCTCTTCCTCCGAAACCCACGCTCCCTGGATGCGCTGGGGACGTGGCTCCTTGGCGGTGATGACCAGCATGTCTCCCATGCCGATCAGCTTCTCGGCTCCGGCGCCATCGATGATCACTCGACTGTCTGTCTGAGAGGCGACCGAGAACGCCAACCGGGACGGGACGTTGGCCTTGATGACGCCGGTGATCACATCGACCGACGGGCGCTGGGTGGCGATCACGAGGTGGATCCCCACTGCGCGTGCCATCTGGGCGATACGCACGATGGCTTCTTCGACCTCGCGACCTGCCACCATCATCAGGTCGTTGAGCTCGTCGACGATCACCACCACATACGGGAAGCGGTCGAAACCTTCAGGATCGAGCTCCCCCCGGTCCCACTTCTCGCGGTAACCGATGATGTCTCGCACTTTGGCGTCCGCCAGCAGGTCGTAGCGGCGGTCCATCTCGGCCACCGCCCATTTGAGCGCGTCGGCTGCCTTCTTCGGGTTGGTGATGACCCGGGTGAGCAGATGAGGCACGCCGTTGTACTGGCCCAACTCCACCCGCTTCGGGTCCACCATGATGAGGCGAACGTCGTCTGGGGTCGTGCGCATCAGCAGTGACGTCACGATCGAGTTGATGCACGAGGATTTGCCCGCACCGGTCGCACCGGCGATGAGGACGTGCGGCAGTTCCGAGAGATTGAGGAGCTTGGCGCGTCCCGAGATGTCCATGCCGAGCCCGACCGCCAACGGATGGGTCTCTCCGGCAGCCTCGCTGGAACGGAGGATGTCGCCCAGGGTGACCATCCGACGCTGCCGGTTGGGGACCTCGACACCGATCGCCGATTTGCCGGGAATCGGCACCAGCAGCCGCACGTCGGGGGTGGCCAGCGCGTAGGCGATGTCGTGGGACAGGTTCGACACCTTGTTCACCTTGACGCCTGGGGCCAGTTCGATCTCGTATCGGGTGACCGTCGGGCCAGGCACGATCTTGGTGAGAGTCGCCTCCACCCCATGCTGGTGGAGCGTGTCCTCGAGCTCACGGGCGGTCTCTTCCAGAAGGCGCTTGTTGTGGTCGACGCCTCCGCCGAGTCGCAGGAGATCGAGTGGCGGGAGCCTGTATCCGGAGGGTGTGGCGCTGGCCTTCATGGCCGGGGCAGGCTTCGCCTTCTTCTTGGCGGGCTCGGGTGAAGGTTCTGGTTCCACCACTTCGGGAGCGGGCCGGGGAGGCTCCGCCTGCTCGACCTTGGGACGCGGACGCCGAGCCGCATGACGACCGGGGCGAGCCGCGGGTTCGCTCCGGGAACGTCCGATCTCGCGGACGAAGCCACGCAGTTGCCGACCGAGGTCGGCCAGGCCCGAAACGAACTCACGTACCGAGGTGCGGGTGAGCACCAGCACGCCCATGCCGACTCCGGCGGCCAGGACCACGAACGCCCCCCAAACGCCCAGCACCCGGCTGAGTGGGAACGCGAGGAGGGCACCGACCACCCCGCCGCGCTCCTGAACCAGCGCGAGATCGGAGGCCAGCGACACCGAACCGGTCAGGAGATGGAACAGGGAGATCGTTCCGATGAACGTCGCCAGCGAGCCCATGACGAGTCGGCCCGCCCCGTCCCGGGGCTTGCCGGCGATCAGAGCCCAGCCGATGCCGACCAAGGCAACCGGGAATGCGAAGCGCCACACACCGAACAGGTAGCGGGTGCCGGCCTCGATTCCCCGACCGACCGGCCCGGCCTGTCCGGCGAAGCCGAGCACGACCAGGATGGCGAAGACGATGAGGACGACTCCCCAGACGTCGTCGGCCTGGCGACCGAGAGAGCCTCGTAACCAGTCGCGAATCGTCGCCAGCACGGGACGCCGCGTCCGCTTACGAGCAGTGGACTTCCGGGAAGTGGATTTCTTGGGTGCCACCCGTTTCCGCCCGTTCGCCCCCCGGCGGGTGGATTTCCGGGTAGGCATGGGGACTGAACATTAGTGACCGGCGCGCGGTGCGCCAACGACCGGTCACAGCCTCCCGTTCAGGGTTCGATCGCGCCCGTACGCACCGCCACGTCCCGGATTCCGAGGCCGAGCAGCACGAAGATGACTCCCATCCCGATGGCCATCGCGGCGACTCCGAAGGCGACCACCGAGGTGAAGAGCGACGCCTGCAGGAACGACGCGTTCATCGCCACCTCCCGCAGAGGATCCTCACGGTCCAACTCGGCGTAGGTCCGCCCACCAGTGGACTCCAGCGTGTGCTTCTGGATGACCTGAGCCTGGCAATACGCCGTGAAAGGACCGCGTACCTGACGGTTGGGTAGACAGGCGTCCTCGGGGGTGGTGATGTTCTGATCAGCCAGGGTGTCGCTGACCACCCACCAAGTGGCCGCTCCGCCGGTGACGAGAAGGACCCCTAGAACTATGGCTCCGATCGCTGCTGCCTGCCGCATACCTCTCCTCCTATGCCGTCCGACCTACAACTGGAACACGACGGGAATTATCACTGGTTTACGGGCGGTCTCCTGGCGTATCACGCGGGCGGTCGCCTGGCGCACCAGCCGTTGGAGCGACGTCACCGCGTCCTCGGGGTTGTCGATCCCCTCGGCGATCGCCTGGTTCACCGCCTCGGCTGCCTTGCCCAGGACGGCCTCGGGATCGTCCATCAGGCCGTGACTGTCCAGGTCGGGGCCGAATACCACGTTGGCCTCCCGATCGACCCCGACGGTCACCACCACGACGCCCTCGTCGGCGAGGTGACTCCGATCACGCAGGACGGCGTTCTGGACGTCTCCGTAGCTGGCACCGTCGAGGTAGACGTAGCCCGCCGGCACCGCCCGTCGCTGCACCTTCGTGGTGTCGCCGTCGAGGATGACTCGGTCTCCGTCCTCCAGGACGTCCACCTCGGGTACACCCATCGCCCGGGCGAGGTCGGCGTGAGCAGCGAGATGGCGGTACTCGCCGTGCACCGGGACGAAAGCGCGGGGACGGACGACATTCAAGAAGGTGAGGAGTTCCTCGCGGGCGGCGTGACCCGAGACATGCACGGGGGCGTTGCCCCCGTGCACCACCCGAGCACCAGCCCGGGTCAGGCGACTGATCACCTTCGACACAGCCGATTCATTACCCGGGATCGGCTTCGCCGAGATGAGAATGGTGTCGTTCTCGCCTACCTCGACGAACTTGTGGCGTCCACGCGACATGAGGGAGAGAGCGGCGAAAGGCTCACCCTGGCTTCCGGTGGTCACCAGCAGCTGCTGCTCGGCGGGAAGCTCCAGCAGGTCACGGATGTCCACGACCCGATCCTGCGGCAGGCGTAGATAGCCGTGTTCCTGGGCCGCGGTGGTATAGCGATGCATCGACCGGCCGAAGAAGGCGATGGTCCGACCCGCTGCCACCCCGGCGTCGACTATCTGCTGGACCCGGTGGACGTGCGACGAGAAGCAGGCCGCTATCACTCGGCCCGGAGCGGTCTGCACCACGTGGGCTATCGGCTCGGCCAGCGACGACTCCGAGGGCACGAATCCCGCGTGCTCGGCGTTGGTCGAGTCGGAGAGGAGGAGACGCACGCCTTGCTTACCCAACTCGGCGAAAGTCGGCAGGTCGGTGGGCTCGCCGTCGATCGGCGTCGGGTCGAGCTTGAAGTCGCCCGAGTGGAGGATGATCCCCTCGGGGGTGTCGAAGGCCACTGCAGTGGCGTCAGGGATGGAATGACTGACCCGAATCAGACGGAACTGGAACGGCCCGTGCTTGCGCCACTCCCCCACCGGCACTGGATGGAACTGCGGAGTGAGCCCCATCTCCTCGACGCGCCCTCGGGCGAACTCCAGGGCGAGCCGGGACCCGTAGACCGGGACGTCGATGTCCCGCAGGAAATAGGCGAGGGCTCCCATGTGGTCCTCGTGGCCATGGGTGAGTACGACGAAGTCGATGTCTTCTCGACGCTCGGTCAGCCACGACCAATCCGGGAACACCAGATCGACACCCAGCATGTCCTCTTCGGGGAACATGAGGCCGCAGTCGATGAGGCAGATCCGGCCTTCGATCTCGAGAGCTGCACAGTTGCGCCCGATCTCTCCGAGCCCGCCCAAGAACGTCAGCGATACGCTCATGCAGGAGACGTGGGTGGCCGGAGGTTCCCGATCGCCTTCTCGACCGCTTCGACAGTCTCCCGGGACGCCGCCACCAGAGGCAGGCGTGGTTCACCCACCGGCTCCCACAGGGCACTCATCGCGGCCTTCACAGGACTCGGGTTGCTCTCGAGGAAGCAAGCCTCGCACAGGGGAAGCAGGGCGTGGTGGAGTCGACGAGCTTCGACCAGATCACCGTCTGCTGCCGCCTTCACCATCGCTGCCACTTCGTCTCCCGCCAGGTGGGAGACCACCGAAACGACACCTACCGCTCCTACCGACATCATCGGAAGCGTGTAGGAGTCCTGACCCGAGTACACGGCCAACTCCGGCACCCTGGCAACAGTCTGGGACGTGAAGTCGACGTCCATGACCGCGTCCTTGGTGGCGACGATGTTGGGATGCTGGGCGATTCGAGCCAGCGTGGGGATCTCGATGAGGCGCCCGGTGCGGCCCGGGATGTTGTAGATCAATACCGGCAAATCCGTGGCATCGGCGATTTCCTCGAAATGCCGAATCAGGCCGGCTTGCTCGGGTTTCGAGTAGTAGGGGGTCACGGCCATCAGCCCGTCGACGCCTGCCTCGGCTGCGCGGCGGGACAACTCGACCGATTCGGCCGTGTCGTAAGTCCCGGTTCCCGCCACCACGTAGGTGGCCTTGTTCTCCACGGCTTCCACCACCGTCCGATACAGCGCCACCTTCTCCTCGAAGGTGAGGGTGGGAGATTCACCGGTGGTGCCGGTCACGACCAAGCCGTCGGATCCGTGTTCGGAGAGGAACCGTGCCAGTCGCCAGACCCGCTCGTGGTCGACCTCACCTTCCTCGGTGAACGGCGTGATCATGGCGGTGAGTACTCGACCGAAGGGAGTGGAGTGATCGCTCACGTGGGCCAGGTTACTCATCTGCCGCCGAACCGTCAGACTTCTGGAAGCGGAGCGGGCGCTGCCATGCTGAGGGGACAACCACTCCCCAGGAGGAACCGTGGCCAAACAGTACGACAGCCCGCCGGACCTGACCATCGACCTGGATACCACCTACGTCGGCACCCTGCAGACCAATCTCGGGGACATCACCATCGAGT
The DNA here is from genome assembly GCA_035304485.1 of Acidimicrobiia bacterium. GTDB lineage: Bacteria > Actinomycetota > Acidimicrobiia > Spongiisociales > ZC4RG35 > ZC4RG17. The sequence continues at coordinate 32,701 of DATGPZ010000014.1, forward strand.
TCGACGCCGCTCACGCCCCTCTCACCGTCAACAACTTCGTCCACTTGGCTCGGGATGGCTACTACGACGGGGTCATCTTCCACCGGGTCGTACCGGGATTCGTGATCCAGGGAGGAGATCCGACCGGCACCGGTCGGGGAGGGCCCGGGTACAAGTTCAGGGACGAACTGGAGGGAGCAGGCGACTACTCACGCGGCACCGTGGCCATGGCCAACGCCGGGCCCAACACCAACGGAAGCCAGTTCTTCATCTGTTTGGAGGACGTCGGGCTTCCTCACGCCTACACGATCTTCGGGAAGGTGACCGACGGCATGGACACGGTGGATGCCATCGCAGCACTCCCCCGCTCCGGTGAGCGTCCGACCCAAGACGCCATCATCCAGTCCGTGACGATCATCGAGC
>DATGPZ010000015.1:0-27374 GCA_035304485.1 Acidimicrobiia bacterium
CCTCATCGGGATCGGAGACGTCGGCGCCGACGGCGAGGGCGGACCCTCCTTCCGCTTCGATCTCGGAAACGACCTCCGTGGCGGCATCGGCGCGGGAGGCATAGTTGACGACCACCCGATGGCCGCGGCGGGCGAGATCCAGCGCCACTGCACGGCCGATGCCCCGGGAACCTCCCGTCACCAGCGCCACCCGGCTTTCGGTCACGAGTCGCCTCCCAACTCGGGTCTCCCGTAGAAGTCGAGATTGGGTTGCAGCAGATCGATGGCATCCGCGTCGGTTGGCGGCAGTTCGGCATCGCTGGTTCCGAGTGGAGTGACCCGCTCCCCCCAGCGCATCACTGCCGATGCCCAGGAAAGGCCGGCTCCGAAAGCGGCGAACACCAGCACGCCCCCCGGCGGCACCCTTCCCTCCTCCAGCGCTTCTGTCAGCGCCACCGGGATGGTGGCGGCCGACGTGTTGCCGTAGGAGCCGATGTTCACGAAGACCTTGGAATCCGGCAGACCGAGACGCCTCGCCGCCGCATCGATGATGCGGACGTTGGCTTGGTGGGGAATGAACAGGTCGATGTCGTCCACGCCCAAACCGGCCTCGCTCAGGGCTCGGGCCGAGGCTTCTCCCATCGTGGTGACGGCCCGCCGGAAGACCTCGGGACCGTTCATACGAATCCCCCCGTCCTCGGGGCCGCGGGGCCCGGGCGCGCCGGCACTTCCGTCCTTGGGCACCCTGAGGATGTCCCACACGGATCCGTCCATGCCCAGTTCGGACGCCAGCAGGCCGACGGGAGCGTCGGTGGCCTCCATCACCACGGCGCCGGCGGCGTCACCGAACAGCACCGCGGTGGACCGGTCGGTGAAGTCGAGGTGATAGTGGAGCTTCTCGGCCCCGATCACCAGGACGGTGCGACTGGTCCCGGCGGTGATCATGTTGGAAGCGACCACCATCGAATACACGAAGCCGGAGCAGGCGGCGTTGAGGTCGAAAGCTGCGGCCCGGTGAGCGCCGAGCTTGTCCTGGAGGACGGCGGCGGCAGAGGGGATGAGCGAGTCGGCGGTACAAGTGGCGAGGACGATCAGGTCTACGTCGTCGACGTCCCGACCCGCCGCGGCCAGTGCCCGCCTGGCAGCGACCTCGGCCATATCCGATACTTCGACGTGGGAGATGCGGCGTTCCTTGATGCCGGTGCGGGTGGTGATCCACTCGTCACTGGTGTCGGTCAGCTTCTCCAGGTCGTGATTCGAGAGTACGGCCGGGGGCAGACATTTGCCCCAACCGGTGATTTCGGCGTTCGGCACGCTCACCTCCTCCGGGTCATTGCATGCTACCCAGGACTTCGACGACCTCCCCGACATCGGCGAGGCTGGAAACGGTCAGGACCGTGGCGTCCCGACGCGTGCGGCGAGCGAGACCGGCGGTGACGTCACCGGGCCCGACGTGAACGAAGGTGTCGATGCCGTCCTCTGCCATCGCCTCCAGGCAGTCGGTGAAGCGGACGGGCGAGACCAGCTGATCGACCAGGGTCCCGGCCACCGAACCGGGCACATGAGGACGTCCGGTGACGTTCGAGTAGACCGGGAAGCGGGCAGGAGCCGGGTCGAGGCGGTCGAGATGGGCAGCGAGGCGTTGGGCGGCCGGCGCCATGAAGGGAGTGTGGAAGGCTCCCGCCACCGCCAGGCCCATCACTCGGCGCAGTCCCAGATCGGAAGCGTTGTCCTCCAGCCACCCGACGTCTCCGATGGCCCCCGCCACCACCACCTGTCCGGGAGCATTGACGTTGGCCACCCACAATCTCCCGCCCTCTTCACGCCGCTTCGCGCAGATCGCCTCGAGACTCTCGAGATCCCCTCCGATCACTGCCGCCATAGTCGACGGCTCGGCGTCGGCTGCCTCTGCCATCGCCTTCCCCCGCTCGGCGACCAGGGACAAGGCGACGTCGTAGGAGAAGACTCCGGCGGCGGCCAGGGCGGTGTATTCGCCCAGGGAATGGCCGGCAGCGGCTGCGGGCGGGGAGGGAACCTTCTGGGTCAGCTCGTCCCACAGTGCATACGAGAGGGCGAACAGGGCCGGTTGGGCGTGCTCGGTCCTGGTCAGGTCCTCTTCCGGACCGTTCATGCACAACTCGCGAATCGAAAACCCCACGAATTCGTCGGCTCGCGGGCCCAGCAAGTCGGGCCGTGCTTCGAACAGGTCCGCTCCCATCCCGACGAACTGGCTTCCCTGTCCCGGGAACAACAACGCGTAAGCCATCAGATCCCTTCGACCGCGAGCGAAGGCTCAAGGTTACGGAAACCCAACCGAGCCTCCACATTTCGGGGCCCGAGTCTGTCTGGCCACCCGGGTCAGATGGCGGCGACCAGCCGGTCGACATCGGCCCGATCGACATCCCGATGGGTGACCAGGCGCCAGACTCCCGCCATCGCCGGCCCGGTCTCGATTCCCTGCTCGGACAAACGCCGACGCAGCTCCCCGAACGGCTGCTTCAGCGCCTCGGCCCGCACCTGGACCATGTTGGTCTCTACCGCCGAGGGGTCGACCGATCCGGGGAACCGCTCCGCCAGCGATTCGGCCAGGTAACCAGCCAGTGCGTGATCCTCGGCCAGGCGTTCCCGGTTCGCCAGGGCGACGCGAGCAGCCGCCGCGATCACGCCTGCCTGGCGCATCCCGCCACCGAGACGTTTGCGCAGGTAACGAACCTCCTGCATGAGGTCGGCGGGGCCGCACACGATCGAGCCCACCGGCGCCCCCAAGCCCTTGGAGAAACAGAACTGAACGGTATCGGCGACCCCAGCGAACCGTGCTGCCTCGATGCCGGTCGCCACCTCGGCGTTGAAGATCCGGGCTCCGTCGATGTGGACCGACAGACCGTGGTCGCGCGCTCGACGCGACGTGCTCTCCATGACCTCGAGGGGGATCACTCTCCCGCCGGAGAGGTTGTGGGTGTTCTCCCAGGCCATGAGTCTCACCCGCGGGAACATCGCCCCGGCCAACTCCATGACGGCGTCGACCTGTTCGGGTGTGATCTGGCCGCCTTCGGTCGGCACCGTCCTCCATCCGATCCCGGCGTGGGCGGGGCCCCAGCCTCGTTCGACGTTTCGGATGTGGGCCCGCTCGTCGACGAGTACCTCCTCCCCCGGTGACGTCTGGGCCATCACGGCCAGTTGGTTCCCCATCGTGCCGGTCGGCACGAAGACGGCTGCCTCCTTGCCGACGACCTGGGCGGATTCTTCTTCCAAGGCGTTGACGGTGGGATCGTCGGAGTAGACATCGTCTCCTACCTCGGCCTCGGCCATGGCTCGCCGCATCTCAGGCGTGGGTCGGGTGACGGTGTCGGAGCGGAAGTCCGCGGTCCCGTCGGGGAACGCCATGCGGTCAGCCTTTCGACGGTCGATTCATGGCTCAGCCGCCTCAGAGCCGATCGAGGGCTCGACGCATGGAACGCGTCGCCTGCGCGATTCGGTGCTCGTTCTCGACCAGGGCGAAGCGGACGAAACCTTCGCCGGAAGGGCCGAACCCCACCCCGGGCGAAACCGCCACCTTGGCCCGCTCCAGGAGATGGAACGAGAAATCCAACGAGCTCATGTCGGCGTAAGGCTCCGGCACGGGGGCCCAGACGAACATGGTCCCCTTGGGAGCCTCGACCTTCCATCCCATCCGGTCGAAACCGTCCATGAGGGTGTCCCGGCGACCCCGGTAGATCTCGTTGACCTCCGACACGTACTCGTCCTCTTCGTTGAGGGCGATGATGGAAGCGATTTGGATCGGCTGGAACGTGCCGTAGTCGAGGTAGGACTTGAGCTTCGCCAGCGCCGCCACGGCGTCCCGATTTCCGACTACGAACCCGACCCGCCATCCGGCCATCGAGTGGCCTTTCGTCAGCGTGTAGAGCTCCACCCCGACTTCTTTGGCCCCCGGGACCTCCAGCAGCGAGGGCGGCACGTAACCGTCGAAGGCCACGTCGGCGTAGGCGAAGTCGTGCACGAGGAACACGCCATGCTCGTGCGCGAAAGCGACCAGACGCTCGAAGAAGCCGAGGTCGACGCACGTGGTGGTCGGGTTGTGCGGGAATGACACGATGATGACCCGCGGCCGCGGCCAAGAGTTCTGGAACATCCGCTCGAGGACCTCGAAGTAGTCCTCCTCCGAGGAGATCGGCGCTCTCCTCACCTCCGCGCCGGCCAGGACCGGGGCGTAGATGTGGATGGGATAGGAGGGGTCGGGAACGATGGCCGCGTCACCCGGCTGGACCAAGGTCCAGAGGAGGTGGGAGAGCCCTTCTTTGGCGCCGATGGTGGTGATCACTTCGGTTTCGGGGTCTATCTCCACACCGAACCGTCGTCGGTAACGCTCAGCCACCGCCTTGCGGAGATTGGGCAGGCCCCGGGAAGACGAGTATCGGTGGTTGCGAGAGTTCCGCGCCGCCTCGACCAGCTTGTCCACCACCGCCGGCGGGCTCGGGATGTCGGGGTTGCCGAACCCGAGATCCACTATGTCCTCGCCGGCTCGCCGCGCCGCCACCTTGCGTTCGTCGACCTGAGCGAAAACGTACGGGGGGAGATGCTGAATCCGGCGGAATTCCATGACGGCTCCAGGCTAGATCGGTCAGTTGGCGAGTCGGTCGACCCACCGGCGCAAGGTGGAGGGCATCAACTCTCCCACCGATCCGAGAACCGACCTCACCATCTCCAGCATGTCCGCCGGCCCGTCCCAATGGTCCAGAACCACCTCCTCGCCGGCCCGATCGATCAGGTGGTTGACCGCGTACGCCGTCAGCAAGATGTCGTCCGCGAAACCGGCCACAGGGACGAAATCGGGGATCAGGTCGACCGGGGAAGCCAGATAGGCCAGGACCGCTCCGATCAAGAGCTTCGAACGGCGCGGAACCCGCGGGTCACGGAGCAATCGCCCCAGCAGCTTCAGGAAGTTCGGGAGCAACAGGGCCAGATCCTTGACCATCCCGCGCAGTTGGAGGCCGCCACTCCCTCCGTCGGGCGGGATCACTTCGTCGGGTCGGACTGGGTCGTTCATGTTCCGGTCTCCTCGGCAGCCAGGATGGCGGCACCCACGGCGCCTGCGTCGCGGCCCAAGATACTGGCCTCCACCCGTATCGGAGCGCGATGAGCGGCTCCCTCGGTCACCTGCAGCCGCTTCCGAGCCGGACCCAGGAGCAGGTCACCCGCCTCCGCCGCCGCCCCGCCGACCACTATCACTTCCGGGTCGAACACCAACGCCAGAGCCTCGATCCCGACAGCCAACCAGAGCGCCGCGTTCGCCACCGCCTGGGACGCCGGCCCATCTCCGGCCCGAGCAGCCTCGACCAGATCGACGGCGGACGCGGAATCCCGGACTATTCGGCGCGCTGCTTCGTCGAGGACCCGGCCCGAAACCCGGGTCTCCCAGCATCCTGATCGGCCGCACGGACAAGGCAGACCGCCCGGCTCGACGGTCACGTGCCCGATCTCACCTGCGTGCGCCCGCCCTCTGATCAGCCGCCCATCGTCGATGAGGCCGAGGCCGATGCCGGTCCCCAGGGTCAGCATGGCCAGGCTCTGGGCTCCCCTGCCCGCTCCTCGCCGCTGCTCCGCCACCGCGGCGGCGTTGGCGTCGTTCTCCACCGTCACCGGGATTCCGAGCCTTCGGGTGAGGAGCTCGCGGACCTCGACTTCGACTCCGGGAAGATGGGGCGCCCAACGGAGTACGCCGGCGCGATGGTCCACCAATCCGGCCATGGCCAGTCCGAGGGGCCGCTCGGCTCCCAGTCGTCGCGACAGCTCGGCGACCGCCTCGAGAATCTGCTCGATTCGGGGTGGGGTCGGAATCTCGGCTCTATCGAGGACCCGGCCGCCGACGTCGCACACGACCGCCTTGATGTTGGTTCCCCCCACGTCGACGCCGACCGAGGTCGTCACTCGACGTCGATGCGGACTCGCCGAGACGTGTCCTCGGCCCGCTGCTGATCCTTGCCCACCTTGCTGAGCTCGTCCACGACCGCCTCCAACGCTCGCACTCCTTCCAAACCGGCTTTGAGCAGGTGGATGACTGCCCGCCGCCCGGCCCTCCTCAATGCCTCGCCGGTCTGCGACCGCTCCATCAAACCCTCCCGAACCGGATCCGGAGGACACCGTCGTCGAGCCGGGCCCCGGCGACGTCACGCCTCTGGAGCGTGTCGGGCAGGACGAACGAGCGCCGATACGGGCCGACGCGAACGTAGAGCTCGTTTCCCTGCCGATAGACGTCGAGGTCGCCTTTGTCGGCGAACGGCACCTCCATGTGGAGGGTCAGCTCTCCATCGGTTTCCTCGACCCTGAACGGGTGATGGGCGGTGAGACCGTGGATGGGGTCGACCTCCCGGTACAGCTCGGCCGCCATCTTGCGCAAACGGTCGACTCCCACCATCTCGTCGTCGAACAGGCGCAGTCGGAGACGAGCGACGTCGGCGAAACCCTCTTCGACCGCGTCCAGGTGCGCTTTCTGGATGGCCCGCCAACGCGAGAAGTAGGGATCGGAGACCTCGTCGGGTAGCACCCGGTTCACGACCACTCCATCCACGCCGTAGCCGAACAACGACAGATACGTGAAGGTGCGCCTGGCCTCGTCGATGACCATCTTCTCCGGATTCACCACCAGGCGGGCCGACGTCACCTCGGGCCGGCCCAGGAGTTCTTTGACCTCCTCGATTCCCTCGAAGATCGTGGTGGCCGCCTCGAAGATCCGATCCTCGGGAACCGGCAGGTCCGTAACCCGAGTCAAGAGAGGCCGGGCTGCCCGCAGGAGTCGCCGCTCGGTGGGAAGTATCCGTTCGAAATACCACGAGAGGACTTCTGGCAGCGACAGGAGCCGCAGGGTCTCGGCGGTGGGTGCGCAGTCGACGATCACCACGTCGTACTCGCCCGATCGAGCGTGGCGGTTCACCTCCAACAGGGCGAACAGCTCGTCCATGCCGGGAAAGACCAGGAACTCCTCGGCCTCGATCCCCGACACGCCTCCCCAGTCGAGCACGTCGATCAGTTGCTGGCGGATGGCCCCCCAGTAGCGGTCGAGCTGGCTGTTGGTGTCGATCTGCTGGCCGTCCAGGTTCGGCACGACCTGGGTCGGGGCGTCGCCCAGCCCGACTTCGAGGGCGTCGGCGAGCGAATGGGCTGGATCCGTGGACGAGATGAGGGTGCGGTGCCCGGCGTCGGCGGAGGCGAGGGCGGTGGCGGCGGCGACGGTGGTCTTCCCGACCCCGCCCTTGCCCGTCACCAGGACGATCCGCATGTCCCGGCTCAGCCGGTCCGTTCCTGAACTCGCTGTCGCAGACCCCGCAGGGCAGTGGTCACGATCTGCTTCTCGGCCTGGCGGCGGATGAAGCCGGGCATCTTGAAGGTCGGCACGACGCTGAGCGCATACACGACCTCTGTCCCGCCGGATTCGGTCTCGGTGAAGGCGTACGACCCTTCCAGCATCTCGATGTCGGGACCGGGATCGGCACTCCAGGACATCCGATGGGGCGGGTCGTAGTCGTAGACGAGTTCGTAGGAGATCTCCTTGACGAATCCCTCCAGCACGAAGGCTGCCCGGTGAGGCCGCCCTTCGGCGTCCTTTTCCAGGATCTCGACTCGCTTGACCCCGGCTGCCCACTCGGGATACGACTCGATGTCGACAGCCACGGCGAAGCACGCAGCCGGCGGCGCGTCGATCTCGATCGATTGGGCGGTGCTCTCGGCCATGGAAGTCATTCTCTCTACGGCTCCATGCTAGTTGGGCGCTTGCTCGAAGCTAGCGGCTCGTGTCACTGTGGCTAAGGGTTCTCGACCGGTCATCGCCCGTGGGGGAGGTTCCAATCCTCGGGCTGAAAGCGAAAGGGCCGCCGGGTGGCGCGGAAGTATCCGACGTTGTGGCACACCGTCGGCCCGACTCGCCAGCGTGTCGCCTGCGGTTGGTGGACGTCGCCGAAGAAGTGGACCCGGGGACGGTACTCGCGGAGATAGTCGAGGATGGGCCCCGACGATCGCTCCAGGTGGCCGGTGACCACGTCTCGATGGAGAGGCTCGACCGCCGGAGGTAGGTGCGAGCACAGCACGTCGACCGGGCCGATCTTCTCCAGCTTGGCGGTCATCTCCTCGTCGCTCACTTCCCCCGCCCCACCGGCAGGTGTGGCCACTCCCCCGCCCACGAACCCGAACTTGACGCCTTCGATGTCGACCGCTTCTCCATCCACGAACTCCATTCCGTCCGGCAGGCTCTCGCGCAGAAGAGGGGGACGATCCACGTTCCCGAAGGTGACGAACCCCCGCGCTCCCGTCAGTGCCTCCCGGCACTCCTCGTACTGGCGGCGAACGCCCTCGTGCATCGCCGCTCTCACCTCGTCGGTCCGGCCGGCGGTGCGCTCGGCCCACAGGCGACCCATGCCGGCGTAGTCGGAGTTGCTCCTCCGCTCCGAGACCTGGCGCCCGAAGTCATCTCCGAGCACGTCGGAGATGAGCCCTTCACCGGTGCGATAGTCGATCAGATTGATGAGGTCACCGAGGATCAGAAGGAGCTCACCGGATCGAGCCAGCCGGGCGAGAGCACCGAACTCGCCATGGACGTCCGAGACGATCAGCACTCAGGCCGTCTCCGGGGCCGGATCGGCGTCGTCCTCGTCGGAGCCGACCCAGCCGGCGTACCAAGCCGCGGCCGCCCCTCCCAACACGGCGAGTACCGAGGCGACGGGCCAAGAGATGTCCAGTGGCGAGAACTCGGCCGACATTCCGGCCATGCCGAATCCCACCATGGCAGCCACGATCCTGCGACCTGGGATCCCAAAACGCTGCTCCGGGTCGATCGAGTCCCGGTCGATGTTGACGGCGAAGGCTCGCGCCACGATCCAAGCGATCAGGGCGAAGACTCCCACCACCAGGACGACCGCGTACACCTTGACCATCGCGTCGACAGCTTAGAGGGTCGACGAGTGGAGCCGAGGGGACGCCAACACGAAGACCCGGGGGGTCTACGTTTCAGCCGGTGACGGCTCCCCGCTCGGCCGATCCGACCAGACGGGCGTACTTGGCGAGGGCACCGGTCGAATAGCGCGGCTGCTGGGGCTTCCAGCTAGCCCGCCGTTCCAACAGCGCCTCTTCGTCGATCATGAGGTCGAGGGTGCGGTTGGGGATGCTCACTCGAACGGTGTCGCCGTCCTGAACCAGACCGATCGGCCCTCCGACTTCCGATTCGGGAGCGACGTGGCCGATGCACATCCCGGTGGTGCCACCCGAGAAGCGTCCGTCGGTGATCAGCAGAACCTCCTTGCCGAGGCCCGCCCCTTTGATGGCGGCCGTGATCTGGAGCATCTCCCGCATCCCGGGACCGCCCTTCGGGCCTTCGGTGCGGATCACGACCACGTCCCCGGGGCGGATTTGGTGATTGAACAGAGCCTCGAGTGCGGGTTGTTCCCCCTCGAAAACCCGGGCCGGGCCTTCGAAGACCTCCAGGTCGATGCCGGCCACCTTCACCACCGCGCCCTGGGGAGCGAGCGTGCCGCGGAGGACGGCGATCCCTCCCTCCGACGCGATGGGCTCCGACGGACGAGAGATGACGTCTTGGTCGGACGGGAACGTGACTCCCTCGAGGTTCTCGGCGAGGGTGCGACCCGTCACGGTTATCAGGTCGCCGTGGAGCAGACCCTCGTCGAGCAGCGCCTTGAGCACCACGGGCACCCCTCCGATCCGATCCAGGTCGACCATGTGGTAGCGACCGAACGGCTTCAGGTCACCGATGTGGGGGGTTCGGCGGCTGATCCGGTCGAAGTCCTCCAGCTCGAGATCCACTTCGGCTTCGTGGGCGATCGCCATCAGGTGCAAGACCGCGTTGGTCGATCCGCCCAGTGCCATCACCGTCGTGATGGCGTTCTCGAAGGCGGGTCGGGTCATGATCTGGCGTGGACGGATGTTCTCGTCGAGCAGCCGCATGACTGCCTCACCCGACTCGTGGGCGTAGCGCCGCAGACGTTCATCGACGGCGGGCACCGAGGCGGAGCCCGGTAGAGACATGCCGATCGCCTCGCCAACCGACGCCATGGTGTTGGCGGTGAACATGCCTGCGCACGAGCCGACCCCAGGGCAGGCGCTCCGTTCGAGCTCGAGGAGGTCGTCGTCGCTTATCCGTCCTTCGGAGAGAGCGCCGATGCCCTCGAAGACATCGACGATCGAGATGTCCCGGCCGCGGTAGTTCCCCGGAAGACTCGATCCGCCGTACAGGAAGACGGATGGCAGATTGGTGCGGGCGGCTGCCATCAGCATCCCCGGCAGGGACTTGTCACAGCCTGCGATCGTCACCATGGCGTCGAAGCGCTCGGCGTGCATCACCAACTCGACCGAGTCGGCGATGATCTCTCTGGACACGAGCGAGGCGCGCATGCCCTCGTGCCCCATCGAGATGCCATCGCTGACTGCGATGGTGGCGAACGTCAAGCCAACACCGCCGGCGTCGATCACTCCGGCCTTGGCGGCTTCGGCCAACTCGGGACCGCTCAGGTTGCAGGGGGTCACCTCGTTGCCGGCCGATACCACTCCCACCTGTGGCTTGGAGAAGTCCTCGTCCTCGAGCCCGACGGCCCGCAACATCGCCCGCGCAGCCGCCTTCGCAGGGCCTTCCGTCACATCCTGGGAGTGGATCTTGCGCATGTCCCGATGATAAGACGGGCGCGAACCCGAGTGATCCGACCCCCCGTGGAGGACCTCGACTGCCTCAGCCACCACACCCAGGGCTAACCTCCGATGACTGGCCTATCGCATCGGAGCCATGTCTTCGCTTCCCGCCGTCCCCGTATTGAACAACATCGAGTACCCCTTGCCGCGTGCACTGGAGCGCATCCCCGAGCTCGTCGGGAACCTGTGGTGGTCGTGGAACGAGGCCGGGCGCAGCCTGTGGACGGCCATCGATCCCGATGCTTGGGAGCGGACTCACAACCCGGTCGACATCCTCACCCAGACCGAGAGCCACCGGTGGCAGGAGTTGGCCACCCACGAGGCCGTGCAGGAGCGCTATCGGGATGCTCTCCGACGGTTCGACGCCTATCTGGCCGCGGACGACACCTGGTTCGATCGGCAAGGCATCGATCTGGCCGGCCCGGTCGCCTATCTCTGCACCGAGTACGGCATCCACAACTCGGTGCCCTTCTACTCCGGCGGCCTGGGCATCCTGGCCGGCGACCACCTCAAGTCGGCCTCGGACCTCGGTATTCCTCTGGTGGCGGTGGGACTCTTCTATCGCCGGGGATACTTCCGGCAGGAAGTCGACGCCGACGGAGACCAACAGCACATCTCGCCGGTCCTCGACGACCACCGACTGCCGCTGCGACCGGTAGCGGCGCCGTCCGGCGGCCAGCTCAAAGTGACGATCGAGCTTCCCGGCCGCCCATTGACGGTGGCGGCCTGGCGGCTGGCGGTGGGGCGGGTGCCGCTCATACTCCTCGACAGCGACATCCCCGAGAACGACCCGGCCGACCGGCCCATCACCCACACCCTCTACGTACGCGGCCGCGAGATGCGCTTCCTCCAGGAACTGGTGCTGGGAGTCGGGGCGGTGCGGGCTCTCGATGCCCTGGGCATCGAGCCGTCCGTCTGGCACGCCAACGAAGGGCACGCCGCCCTCTCGTTCCTGGAGCGGGCCGCTCGCCAGGTGGAGAGCGGCGCCTCCCTGGACGAGGCTCGGGCACGGGTGAGGGAGCGCTCGGTCTTCACCCTCCACACTCCTGTGCCTGCCGGCAACGAGACGTTCGAGCGCAGCATTCCGGACAAGTACCTGGCACCGTGGGCGCAGCGTCTGGGTCTGGATCTCGATGGCGTGGCCGAGCTCGCCCGCGCCCACGACCCGGGAATCTTCGACATGGGCGCTCTCGCCATCCGCTTCTCGACGTTCGTGAACGGAGTCTCCCAACGCCACGGCGAAGTGGTGACCCGGGATTGGTCCTGGCTCATCGGGCACGAGGCGGCTGCCATCACCAACGGCGTGCACACTCCCACCTGGCTGGGACGGGACGGCCAACGGCTGGTGCGGTCCGAGTTCGGGCCCGACTGGGCCGAGGCGCTCCTAGACGACCCGACCGGGTTGGAGAAGTTGGCCTCCCTCCCCGGGGACGAGCTCTGGAACATCCACCAGGCCCGAAAGGAAATGCTCATCCGGTTCGTACGAGGTCGGATGCAGCGCCAGATCGCTCGTCATGGCGGCTCCCCGGACGACCTACGGATGGTGGAGAACCTCCTCTCCCCCGAGGTCCTGACACTCGGCTTCGCTCGCCGGTTCGCCACCTACAAGCGGGCAACACTCATGTTCCGGGACGTCGACCGCCTCACCTCGATCGTGTCTCATCCGGAGCGACCCGTGAACCTCCTCTTTGCCGGCAAGGCACATCCTGCCGACGATCACGGACAGGCGTTGATCCGCCACCTCGTGGAGCTCTCCAGGACACCCGGCCTGGCTGGACATCTCTTCGTGCTGGAGGACTACGACGCCCGCATGGCTCGATTCCTCGTCCAGGGATGCGACGTGTGGGTGAACAACCCGCGGCCGCCGATGGAGGCATCGGGAACTTCAGGCATGAAGGCCGCCATGAATGGCGTGCCGAATCTGTCCGTCCTGGATGGATGGTGGGCCGAAGGCTTCGAAGGCGACAACGGATGGTCGTTCGGTTTCGCGGAACCGCACTCCGACCACGAGGCGGCAGACCGCCACGACGCCGACGACTTCTACCGAATGCTGGCCGATCACGTCGCCCCTCTCTACTACGACCGTGACGAGGCCGGTGTCCCCGGTGCTTGGGTCGAGATCATGCGGCGGTCCATCGTCTCGACCGTGGTGCGCTTCTCGTCACACCGCATGGTGGCCGAGTACCTCACCCGCGCCTACGCCCCGTTGGCCGGCTGAGGAATCGCGCCCGAGCCGACTGCGAGCGTGAGTTCCTCGATCACGGCCGGGTGAGTCTCGTGCTCCTGCTGGGCTTCGAGCACGGGGCGCACCCGGGGATCTTCGAATCTGGACAGCGCCCACACCGCGTGTGCCCGGAGGAGCCAGTCGGGGTGACCGACGTGGAAGGCGGCCACATCGAACAGCGACGGGTCTCTGTCGTTGCCGATCGCGACCAGCGCGTTGCGACGCAGGATGCGAGGCGACCGGCCCGGCAGGTAGAAGTGGCCGAATCGGTCGAGCAGGGTGCGGTCGGCGGCAGTCATGATCCACCTCAGGTCCACGTTCCCGCGGGCACGGGTGGACCTGATGGAGAGCCGCTGGCCCGGCGGACAGGCGTCGAGGCAATCATCACACCCGTAGAGCCGATCTCTCATCGCCTCTCGCCATTCTCGCGGCATCACTCCCCCGGTCTGGGAGATGGCCGCCAGGCACTTCCGGGCGTCCAGCACCCCGGGAGCGACCAGGGCACCGGTGGGGCAGGCGGGTAGGCAGGCATCACAGGTCCCGCAGTCGCGCTTCATCGGCGCGTCAGGCTGCAGTTCGGCATCCGTGGCAACCGATCCGATGACGAACCACGGGCCCAGCCCGGGGGTGATGGCCATCGTCGACTTCCCCCACCAGGCGACACCCGCCCGGACCGCCGCCGCCCGATCGACCAGGCGGTCGTCGTCTGCCAGGACCTCGGCTCGGCTGCCCTGGGCCCGCAACTCCGACGCCATCACGTCGAGCGCCTCGCCGAGTGGGCGGTAGGGGTCTTCGATGGCGAAGCGGGCGATGCGTGCCCGCCCCGGTTGCCGCATGGAGAAGCCGGCGTCGGGAAGGTAGGAACGAATCCCGACCACCAGAGACCGCGCCCAGGGAAAGGTCCGGCGGATGTCGGTGGCGGAAGCCGGGTCCTTGTAGGTGAACTTGAGCTCCGCATTCAGGCCCTCGGAAGCCCGGTGTTGCATCTCGGCATGGACATCTTCGAAGGGGAGAGCAGCCGCAAACCCGACCCGGTCGAGGCCGGCTTCGAGGCCGAGGCGGCGCAGCCGTTCCTGCAGCGGTGTCTCCACCCCGCTCAGGGTAGGAGCCGCTGGGGGTCAGCCCGCCTTGGGGACCAGGCGCAGCGGCGGGCACAGACCTTCGGCAGCCAGGTTGTCGAGCGCGGTTCGCTCGGTCTCGTCGATCTCGATGGGACCAGAGTCCTCGACGAGACCGGAGCCGAACAGCACGGTGACCACACAGTCCTGGCAGGCCGAGGTGTCCCGCATCCGGCACGTGTCGCAGTCGATCAGCATGGCCGGGAAGCTACCGGCCGGGTGTGACAGGAATCTCGGGGACCGTCAGCGAACGTCGGGACCGAGGTCGGAGGTCGGCAACCAGGCGACGTCGGGCGGGAACAGCAGGTCGAGCGTCCAGTCGAGCGCCACGCGGGCCTTGCGCAGCATCGAAGGCAGCCTCATCAGGTAGTAGCTGCGGTAGAGGAACCAACCCGGAAACCCCGACACCGATAGACCCAACACCTGCCCCACGGCGTTGCGATGACCCAACGAGACCAGTTCACCCCAATTCCGGTACTTGAAGTCGGGTACCCGATCTCCGGCCAGGATGGCGGGCAGATGCTTACCCAGGTATCTGCCCTGCCGAAGAGCGAACTGGGCCGTGGGAGGCGAGATACCGCCGCGCCCGTCGGGCACCAAGGCGGCGTCGCCCATCCCGAAGACCCCCGGCGCCGCTCGGAGCTTGGAATCGACGACGAGGCGCCCGCGATCGGTCTCCAGGCCGATCTTCTCCACCAGTGGATTGGGGCGAACACCGGCCGCCCACACCACAGTCTCTGCCTCGACCGAACGGCCCGACTGGAGTTGAACGGCATGCCCGGACAGGCGCTCGACCTTCTCGCCGAGGACGAGGTCGACGCCCCGTCGGGTGAGGGCTCGCTCGGCCGCCGCCGACAGCCGCTTGGTGAGGGTGGGAGCCACCCGATCAACGGCGTCGATCAGGGTGACGGCGGGCCGCGGTGCAGAAGGGAAGAACTCCCGCGAAGCGGACCCCAGCATGTCGGCGAGGGCCGCCGCCAGTTCCGCTCCCGAATAGCCGGCGCCGACGATGGCGACGTGGGTGAGTCGCCGGTCCGTCTCTTCGGTGGCGCTCTCCATGAGCGCCAGCACCCGGTTGCGGATCCGGAGAGCGTCGCGGATCGTCTTGAAAGGCAGGCCCCATTCCTCTACACCCTCCACTCCATAGGTCGCTGGGACCGAGCCGGGCGCGACGATGAGAGCGTCGCCCTCCAACTCGATGGGTTCGAGCCCGAAGGGACGGTCGACCATCACGGTCTTGTTGTCCGGATCCACGCTGGTCACGGTGCCCGACACGACCCGGGCCCGGGGAGACAACTGGCGAATCGGGGTGATGATGTGGCGGGGATCGAGATCGCCCGACGCCACCTCGGCCAGCATCGGGGTGAAGAGCAGGAAATTCTGATCCGAGACGACCGTCACCCTGGCCCTGTCTTCGAGGGCGCGCGCTGCAGTGAGCCCGGCGAATCCGCCGCCGATGATGACAACTGAAGGGGTCATTTCTCCGATGGTACCGGTCGACCGGTCAAGCCCCCACAGGCCCCAGACCGCCGGATCCGATCCAAGCCGCCAGCGCCTCCGACCAGATGCCGATGGCGCCCGCCCCCTCGGCCCCCTCCCGCACTTCCCGATCAGAAGTCACGACCACCGTCCCGTCGGCGGCGTGTTCGAGGATCCACTCGTCGGCGGAGTGGACATAGACCACCCGGGCCCGTTTGCTGCTGGGGATGGTGGATGTGTCGACCGAAGAGTCGAACACGACCACCACCATGGCTCCAGGAGGCGAGAGGGTGGAGATCTGGCCCGCGGCCGCGATCAAGCGGTTGCGGGTGGTGGCGCCGGGCTCGCCACTCACCTGGAAGGCCACGTTGTAGCCATCGATCAGCCATCGGAGCGGACGCCCCAACAACCAGCGAACGGCTTCAGCACGGTCGGGGCGCATCCCTTCGGGCAGGCGGACGGCCTCGGGCTCTGCCGGTGCGGCGCCTTGGTCGAGGGGTGGGCGCCTCACCGCGACGACGATGCGATCGAGATGTTCGGCCATTTCCGCCGGGTCGTCCGGAAACCACCCACCCGACGACGTAGTCGTGACCGGCCCCGGAGCCCGGCGCTCCCGTTCCAACATCTGACGGAGAGACTCGATGCGCTCCTCGGCCGTCTGGAGCTCCGCTTCGAGACGTTGGACCCGGCTGGAGATCTGAGCGGCCCTACGCGCCTCTTCGCGGGCTCGGCTCTCCGCCAACCGGCGACCTCGTTCGGCCCCTTCGATTCGTCGGTGGAGGCGATCGCGCACCCTTCTCTCCGCGGAGGCGACATCGACCGCGCCCGTCCTGAGGTCGGCCTCCAATTCCTCTATCCGGGCCAACGCATCGGCCAGCCTCCGCTCGAGCGCCGACCGGCTCTCCGAAGCCTGCCGTTCCTCCGCTTCGGCAGCGAACGCCGCCAGGCGGTCTTCCCAGCCCTCTGGACGGAGCACGAACAACCCGGCCGGGCTCTGTTCGTCGAGTTCCTCGTCGGAGGCGGCCACCTCCGCCCGCAGCCACTCCGACTCGTCCAGCTCGACGAGTGCCCGCCGCACGATCGGGGGCGGAATACGCCGAGCGGAACTGTCGGCCAGTGGGCGGAGTGGGGAGGGAACGTCGTCATCGTCCATCCGCTGCAGCGTGCGGCGGAGCTGATCTGCCGCCGGACGGAGCAACTCGATGGTGAGGCGGTCGAAATCCATACCTCTGTGGACGCTAACCGCTAGGAACCGATTCAGTCGGCCAGCCCGGCACGGACCAGGAAGGACGCCATCTGACCCCGCGTCACAGGCTCATCCGGACAAAACCGGTCATTCGCCGGCGGATCGCAGCCCCGCGTGATACCCGCCGCCGCCAACGCCCCCACCTCCGCCTCGAACACATGCCCCGAAACATCCGAAAACGCTGCCGGAGCCGACGCCAAACCCAACGCCCTACCCAAGAACGCCGCCATCTGACCCCGCGTCACAGGCTCATCCGGACAAAACCGGTCATTCGCCGGCGGATTACACCCCCGCGTGATGCCCGCCGCCGCCAACGCCTCGATGTCGTTGACGTGCGGGGAGCGGTCGTCGTCGGAGAACGTGCCTTCGGCCGCATCCGCACAGCCGATCCGCTCATCGGCCAGCGTCAGAGAGTCGAAATGGATTTCGTTCCTCACCGCCGACGTGTCACCGCCGTAGTACACGTCGAACCAGAAGCTGTCGACATCCAGGTGCCCCTCGTCGGCTCGGCGAAATGCGATCCCGTCGCGTGAGAACGCCTCCTGGCCGTCGACCCAACCCTGGAGGGAGCCGTCGTGGCTGCCTGGCGTGTTCAGCTCGATCTTGCCTTCCACGCAATACCAACGACCATGGTCGAGGAGGGCCACCTCGTCGTCCCACACCCAGATGTCGCCCCGGTTGGAAGGCGAATCCAGGTGGTAGACGTAGAAGCCCAGCAACGTCTTGTCCGAGGGCCCGTTGGGGTCGGGGTCGGCCAGACCGGCATAGTCCCGTGAGAACAGCATCCGGGCAGACCAGCACGGCTCCGCCGGAGTGGTGCCGCGGTTGCCGAGGCAGTTGTAGGTGTAGAGGTTGGCGGGCCCCGGGAGCTTGCCCCGGTTTCGGGGCTCGATGTAGAAGCCGTCGGGGAACCTGATGAAGTAGCGCCAGTACAGGACCTCGGGATCGGCGATGCCGTGCTCGGAGAACTCCCAATGGCCAGAACTGCCCCAATGGCCACCCTTGGGGATGATGGAGCGAGCGCCGGGCCCGGTGTGCCCGTCGCCCAGCGGTTCCATGTCCTGGACCACCCGCGTGAACACCTCGGGGCCGTCGGTGAAGTCCTCGTCCAGCCACACATCTGCCACCGCAGAGGAAGCCGGCACCAGGACCGCACAGAGGACCGTCACCGACCACCAGAACCCGTTGAGACGCCGCATCGCATCGCCAACATAGGCGTACCGAGATCTCACCGGCAGATCGGATCCACTCCGCCCGCGCCAAACGCTTTGACTCATCGGAATGAGATGGCATACTTGGGCCCGAACATGACAGCCACCCTCGTACTCCTTATCGACTGACGTACACGCCCCCAAGATCGGCGTGTGCGTCACCTTGCCCTCCCCCACCGGGAGGGTTTTTTCTGTCCGAAACGACCCCGACCAGGAAGACGAACATGAGCCAGACCGGCGCCCAGCTACTACTCCAGGCCCTCTCCTACGAAGCCGTGGATGTTGCCTTCGGCGTACCCGGCGGTGCCATCCTGCCGTTCTACGACACCCTCTACGGCGGACCCGTTCGTCACATCCTCGCCCGCCACGAGCAGGGAGCGGGCCACATGGCGGAGGGCTACGCGTGGGCCACGGGCAAGGTCGGTGTCTGCATCGCCACCTCCGGTCCCGGAGCCACCAACTTGGTCACTCCCCTGGCCGACGCCCTGGTCGACTCGGTTCCCATGGTGGCGATCACCGGCCAGGTGGCCACGTCGTCGGTCGGCAACGACGCCTTCCAAGAGGCCTACACGACCGGAATCACCATGCCGGCGACGAAGCACAACTACTTCGTGACCGACCCGGCGGAGATCCCCACCGTGGTCCACGAGGCATTCCACATCGCCTCCACCGGACGTCCCGGACCGGTCCTGGTCGATCTCCCCAAGGACGTCCTCAACGCCACCGCCGAATGGTCGGATCCCGAGGACGTGAACCTTCCTGGCTACAAGCCGACCGTGGACGGGCACGTCCCCCGTATCCGGGAAGCAGCGGAGTTGATCGAGAAGGCCAACCGTCCGGTCCTGTACGTGGGCGGCGGGATAATCAAGGCAGGAGCCGCCCCCCAGCTCCGGAATCTCGCCGAGCGAACCAACACGCCGGTGACGACCACACTGATGGGTCGCGGGGCTTTCCCCGACACTCACCCTCTGGCGCTCGGTATGCCGGGGATGCATGGAACCTACGCCGCCATCTCGGCGCTGCAGCGGGCGGATCTCATCGTGGCCATCGGAGTCCGCTTCGACGACCGGGTCACCGGCGACCCGTCGACCTTCGCGCCCGAGGCGACCATCGTCCACATCGATGTGGATCCGGCGGAGATCGGCAAGGTCCGTGCCGCCGAGGTGCCGATCGTCGGTGATGCCGCCCGGGTGATCGAACAGCTCATCGAGGCGTGGGGCGATCGAGAGGTTCCCAATCGTGAGCCGTGGCTCGATCTGCTCCGGCGCTGGCAACGCGATCATCCGCTCCAGTACTCCCAGGATCCCGATGGGCCCATCAAGCCCCAGTACGTGATCGAGGAGCTGCACCGCCTGACCGGTGGCGAGGCCACCCTCGTGGCGGGAGTGGGACAGCACCAGATGTGGGCCAGCCAGTATTGGCAGTTCGAGAACCCTCGTCGCTGGATCAACTCGGGTGGGCTCGGCACGATGGGTTTCGCGGTCCCGGCGGCCGTCGGGGCGAAGGCGGGCCGACCCGACGACCTGGTGATCGCGGTCGACGGCGATGGCTGCTTCCAGATGACGTCCCAGGAGCTGATCACCGCCGCCGTCGAGGGACTGCCGGTCAAGGTCGTCGTCTTCAACAACGGAGTCCACGGCATGGTCACCCAGTGGCAGCGCCTCTTCTACGAGGATCGCTTCTCGGCCTCCCAACTCGGCAACACCGTCGACTACGTGCGCCTCGCCGAGGCGATGGGCTGCCATGGCTTCCGGGCCACCAGCCCCGACGAGGTCGCCCCCACCTTGGAGAAAGCACTGGCCACCGACGACCGGCCGGCCGTCGTGGAGGTGGTCGTCGACCCCGAGGAGATGGTGTTCCCGATGGTTCCCGCTGGAGGATCGTGCGACGAGGTGTTCGTCGGCCGAGACGAGAAAGTGACACTCGCGAGATGACTTCCGACTTCCGACTTCCGACTTCCGACTGCGAGCGGAGCGAGCGATGAAGCACACGACTCTGTCCGTCCTCGTCGAGAACAAGCCTGGGGTCCTGGCTCGAGTCAGCTCGCTCCTCGCCCGGCGCGGCTTCAACATCCACTCGTTGACCGTGGGCCCTTCCCACGAGAACGGGCTCTCCCGGATGACCATCGTGGTCGACGCCCCCGAGCTGGAGCAGGTGAAGAAGCAGCTCCACAAGCTGGTGAACGTGGTCAAGATCTCCGAGCTCGAGGACCGCTACTCGATCGAGCGGGAGATCATGCTCGTCCGGGTCAACGCCCAGCCGGCACGGCGACCCGAGCTGCTGTCGCTGGCCTCTATCTTCGACGCCACCGCCGTCGACGTGGGGCCGAACTCGATCGCCTTCCAGGTCGTGGGAGCACCAGACAAGGTGAATGATTTCCTCGACCTGGTGAAGCCCTACGGTGTGGTCGACCTCGTCAAGTCGGGCTGGGTGGCGCTGGCCCGGGAGACGAAAGGCCGAGGCCCCGCCTTGCGGGCGGTCAACTGAAAACGACGAAAGAGGAACCTGTGGCAACGATCTACTACGACAAGGACGCCGACCCCAGCCTCATCCAGAGCAAGCGGGTGGCGGTCATCGGCTATGGCAGCCAGGGCCACGCCCACTCGCTCAACCTCAAGGAGTCGGGTGCGGAAGTGGTGGTCGGTCTCCGGGAGGGGTCCAAGTCGTGGGCGGAGGCAGAATCCGCCGGCCTGACGGTCAAGTCCGTGGACGAGGCCGCCGCCTGGGCCAACGTCATCATGCTGCTCGTACCCGACCAGCACATGGCCGATCTCTACAAGGAGCAGATCGAGCCGCATCTGGACGAGGGTGACACCCTGATGTTCGCCCATGGCTTCAACATCCACTTCGGCGCCATCACGCCGCCGGAAGACGTGGATGTGGTGATGGTCGCCCCGAAGGGACCGGGCCATCTCGTTCGCCGCACCTACACCGAAGGCTCCGGCGTGCCTTGCCTGATCGCGGTCCACCAGGACGCATCGGGACAGGCCAAGGACCTGGGCCTGTCGTATGCCCACGCCATCGGCGGCTCCCGGGCCGGCGTGCTCGAGACGACCTTCGCCGAGGAGACCGAGACCGACCTGTTCGGCGAGCAGGTGATCCTGTGCGGCGGTGTCGCCGAGTTGATCAAAGCCAGCTTCGAGACGCTCGTCGAAGCCGGCTATCAACCGGAGTCGGCCTACTTCGAGACGCTCCACGAGCTGAAGCTGATCGTCGACCTGCTGTACGAAGGCGGCCTGTCCTGGATGCGCTACTCCATCTCCGACACCGCCGAGTACGGCGATTACACCCGCGGTCCCCGGATCGTGACCGAGGAGACACGGGCGGAGATGAAAAAGGTCCTCGACGAGATCCAGTCGGGCGCATTCGCCAACGAGTGGATGGCACAGGCCCGCGAGGGAGCCCCTCACCTGCTGGAGCAGCGGGAGGCGAATCGTCGTCACCAGATCGAACAGGTCGGAGCCCAACTCCGCAACCTGATGCCGTTCATCGAACCGAAGCAAGCACCCTGAGATCCACAGACGAGGCGCCAATGACGAGTTTTGAGTGGAAGGTCCCGGGTGGCGGCTCCCGCCTCTCCTGCGGGGGGCTTCTCGCGCTTCTGTGGCCGGGCGTCTGAGAGGACGACCCGGCCTCCCGGAACGTGACCGACCACCCGAACACCCACCACTCAGAACTGGAGAAAGCATGAGCGACCGTCTGATCATCTTCGATACCACTCTGCGAGACGGGGAACAGGCCCCCGGCATCGCACTCACCCCCGACGAGAAAGTAGCCATCGCCCATCAGCTGGGCCGTCTGCGAGTAGACGTACTGGAGGCGGGCTTCGCCGCCTCCTCCCCGGGGGACTTCGAGGCCGTATCCCGCATCGCCAACGACGTGCGAGGGCCGGTCATCGCCAGCCTGGCTCGGGCCCATCCCGACGACATCGACCAGGCCTACGAGGCCTTGAAGGGTGCCGAGCGCTTCCGCATCCACGTCTTCATGTCGACGTCCCCGATCCACATGGAGAAGATGCTGCGGATGACGCCCGACGAGGTGCTGAAGGCATCGGTCGAGGGCGTACGGCGGGCCCGGCGTTACACGGATGACGTCGAGTTCTCGCCTCAAGACGCCACCCGCTCCGATCCCGACTTCATGATCGAGGTGTGCCGTCAGGCGGTCGAGGCCGGAGCCACGACCATCAACATCCCCGACACCGTCGGTTACGCCACCCCCAGCGAGTTCGTCGAGCTCATGAAGCGGGTCTACGCCGAGGTCCGGGGTGACCGTGACGACGTCACGATGTCTGTGCACTGCCACGACGACCTGGGACTGGCGGTGGCCAACTCGCTGTCGGCCCTCTCTGCGGGTGCCCGCCAGATCGAAGGCGCCATCAACGGCATCGGTGAACGGGCCGGCAACACCTCGATCGAGGAGATCATCATGGCGGTCAAGACCCGCCAGGACGTCTTCGAGTTGGAAGTGAACGCCGATACGACCCAGATCTTCGAGACGTCCCGTCTCGTGTCCCGCCTCACTGGCTACCCGGTCCAGTTCAACAAGGCGATCGTGGGGCGGAATGCCTTCGCCCACGAATCTGGGATCCACCAGCACGGCGTGCTGCGGTCCCGCGACACCTACGAGATCATGGATGCAGCCTCGGTCGGCCAAGAGGGTGGCCAGATCATCCTCGGCAAGCACTCAGGGCGAGCCGGTTTCGCCGATGCGCTGGAGAAGCTGGGGATCACGCTGGAGGCGGACGAGTTCACCCGGGCCTTCGAGCGGTTCAAGCAGGTGGCTGATCGCAAAGTCCAGATCGGCGAAGAGGAGCTTCGGGCGCTGGTGGCGGACGAACAGGAGGTGCGGCCGGATTCTGCCGTCGAGTTGGTCGGCCTCCACGTGACCGGCGGCCACGACGTCACCCCGACCGCCACCGCCACCGTCCGTGTCGACGGCGACGAGAAGACCTTCACCGGGTCGGGTGACGGGATGGTGCACGCCTCATTCGCGGCCGTGAAACAGGCCTTCGACCTCGATGACGCTCGCCTGGTCGACTATCGGGTCGTACCGGTGACGTCGGGAGCCGACGCCATGGCCGAGATCAACGTCGTCATCCGGGTTGGTGAGCACACCTACAGCGGTCGCGCAGTCGCCACCGATGTGGTCGAAGGGTCGGCTCATGCCTTCGTGGAGGCACTGAACAAGGTGCGCTAGTCGTGGGTGGTAGGTGCGGTAGGTGGCGGTTCGCTGCCTACCCGCCTCCCCTTTCCCAGGAGGTCTGTGACCCCTCGTCGACGGGTCAAACTCGTCATCGTCTAGATCGCCGAGAAGATCCTCAGGGGACCACGATCTCGTACAACGGCGCGTACTGTTGCGAGCCCATGGCGTCGGACTCGCCCGGTCCCCCGCTCGACATGCTCCTCCGCAGCGTGAACTTGATGGCGAGCGCCGGGTCGATGGCGGAGAAGAAGACGATCCTGTCGTCAGCGACCCCGAACAGGGCCCTCACCGACTCCCGAGTGATCGCACCGCTGTCTCGCACACGTTCATAGGTGGGAAGGTCCGGAAAGATGATGTCGAAAGTGACGTTGTCCACGCCGGCGTTCTTCGACCGGATGGTGGAAGCCAGCTCACCGAGTGGAGTAGGCATCAGCTCGCCACCATTTGCGCGGCCCCGATGCGGAAGAACCTCGTCCGGACGAGCTCGTTCAGGTCGTCGACGACCAGGGTGTGGTTCAGTGTCCATTCGTAGGCGTCGTCGGCGGTGAGGATTCCGTCCGTCATCACGGCTGAGGCGCCTGCCGTCCCCTTGAATCCGGGGACACGGGCATAGAACATGTTGCGCGCTGCCAACGTGCACACCTCCTCGGCCAAGGTTTCATCGAGGGACACGACTTCGACCACGACGGCGAGTTCGTGTGGTCGCACGTCCGGTCTCGGACCGAGGTCACCCATGACCCCGTTCCGTCCGTACACGTGGAAGAAGACCCGGTACTCGTCACCGGGCGCTCCGAAACGTTCCGTCAACTTGCCTCGTGACCAGCCGATCACCTCGTCGATCTTCTCGATCGAATGCGGATCCCGGAAGCCGGAGATGGCGAGCCGGCGGTGCCCGACGAAACCGGCACCCTCGAGTTTCACCGACAGTTCCGATGAGGGCACGAACCGGGCACCCGTCACCTTCGTGGTCTTCTCGTCCACCTGCGTGTACTCGCAGTTGGACATTTCGACGTATCCGCCCGCCACATACTCTCGGAACGGATTGGACCGCTCGTACATCGAGTGACCGGCCACGGACTTGGGTGTGCAGCGCTGACCCGGGTGCATGGCGGTGACAAAGACCTCTTCGTCCACCACCCGGCCCAAGATCGTCTCCTTTCCGGCGTAGGGCTCGGCACAGAAAGAAGCGCATTCCATGAGCTTGCCGGTGAAATAGGAGATCGCCGGCGAAAAGCCCGCATTGAGTAGCGGGGCGGCGAACAGGGCGCAGTCGCTCGACCGACCCGCCACGACCACGTCGGCACCGTCCAGAAGTGCCTGCCGGATCGGATCGGCATTCATCACTGCCACGACCCGATCGGTGCGCTCCAGTAGATCCATGGTGGCATCGGGGCGGCCATCGAGCCCGGCGATCCTCTCGCCTCGGGACAGGCGCCGTTTCAGGTCCTCGACTGGCACTTCGGAGTAGATGGCCGCGAGCTCGAAGGAAGCGAGTCGGTGCTCGGCGGCGATGTCCTGGATGAGCGAGACGAAATGGTCGACTCCGTGATCTGTGCCGGCGTCGGAGGCGCTCCCGATGATCATCGGAATCCCCAACCGACGGGCCTGCAACAGCATGGCTTCCAGATCCTGCCGCTGCCAGGGGACCGGACTCACCTGGGCGTTGGCGCCGAGTCCACGGGGGCCGATATCGCAACTTCCGGCGTCAGCGACCAACACATCGGGGTCCTGTTCGCAACCGGCGAGAAAGCTCTCCTGTTCGAAGGGTGTGAACGACAGGTGGCCGGTTGGACAGAGAATCCTCATCTCTCTCTTCCTACCACCGTGGTCCGCGCGTCCGCCGGAAGGGGCCTTCGTGTTCAGCGATTCCATGACACTCCAAGTTCGTCCACCATCTCAGCCGAAATCACGAGCGGTCTCGCAAACGCGCGCCCGGGTTCTTTGACACGACTGTTCTGCTCAACGTACCCTCGGTACAAGTGTTCCAGCAACTTGCCTGCCGTTTCCAATGCGATCGATGGTCGAGACCGCAGGAGGGTGATTGAACTCCAGCACCGATCCCACCGGCGCCGACACACCACGGGCCCGAATCTTGGAGCGACATCGCGACCTCTCGTCCAAGCAGTCGCAGGTCGCACGATTCCTGCTGGACCGGGAAGAGGAGGTGGCCTTCGGGTCGGTGCGAGATGTGGCGGCAGGGGCCGGAGTGGGTCCTTCCACGGTCGTGCGCTTCTGCCGCTCGCTCGGTTACGACGGTTTCGCCGAGTACCAGCAAGAGGTGCGCCGTCGGCTGCTCTCCCAGGACACCTTCGTCCAGCGGCTCCGGAAACGTCTCGACCGCGGGAGCTTCGAGGGTTCGCCCATCCCGGAGCTCATGTCGATCCACACGCGGAACATCGAGTCGACCCTGGGCTCGATCGACGAGAACGACCTACAACGGTCGGTCGGCGCCATCCTGTCTGCCCGCACGGTCCGGATATTCGGAAGTGGGCTCGCCGCCGCGGTGGCGGTGGGTCTGGAACACGGCCTCTCGGTGCTCGGCATCCAGGCCCGGGCGACCACGGACGGCGGGATCGTGCACCTCCGCGAGATAGCAGCCATCTGCCCTGACGACCTGGTCGTCGTCATCAGCGTCCGGCGATACGTGCGGGACATGCTCGACGCGGCCGAGGAGGGGAAAGCACGA
Organism: Acidimicrobiia bacterium; assembly: GCA_035304485.1. Taxonomy (GTDB): domain Bacteria; phylum Actinomycetota; class Acidimicrobiia; order Spongiisociales; family ZC4RG35; genus ZC4RG17. Next base: position 25,829 of record DATGPZ010000015.1, read on the forward strand.
GGCGCCGGTCTCATCGCCATCACAGACAGCGAGATCGCACCAGTCAGCGAGTGGGCGGACGTCGTCTTCGTGGCCGATACGACCGGGTCGATGCACAGCTCCTCACAGATAGGCCTGATGTCGGTCGTACATCTCCTGAGCGTGTCCGTTGCCGCTGCCCGGCCAGACGAGAGTCTGGCGGCACTCGAAAGGCTCGATGCTCTCTATCGAAAGAGTGGCGTGTTCTTGGAGTGACGTACCCGGATGGTGAATCGCCTGTCGTCGACCACGGCCCTCACTCGAATCCCGCTCCCCTCCGCGGAGGCACTCACACTCGGCGTGACTCCCGAACCCAACTAATCTCGCCCTGCTGTGACTCCGGAGGTCCCTAGATAGATCCCTGGTTGGGCCTGGCGGTTGTCCTCGTCCTGATCATCATCAATGGGCTCTTCGTGGCCCAGGAGTTCGCCTACGTCGCGGTCAACCGCAGCCGAGTGGAAGCCCTGGCGGAGGAAGGGGACCGGAGAGCCCAGCGCCTCCTCGGTCGCCTTCGCGATCTGTCGTTCGAACTCTCGGGTGCCCAACTCGGCATCACCGCCACCTCGCTGATACTCGGTGCGATCGCGGAGCCCACGGTCGCCCGTCTGATCGACCCGGTGCTGGAGTCGATCGGCATCGAGTCCAACACGGCTTCGATCGCGATCGCCCTGATCCTGGCCACGGTGTTCCAGATGGTGCTCGGCGAACTGTTCCCCAAGAACCTCGCCATCGCCCGCGCCTATCCGGTCGCGACTCGGGTGGGCCTGCCCATGTCGTGGGTCAACCGCCTCCTACGGCCGATCATCCAGTTCTTCAACCGTTCCGCCAACTGGACCGTCCGTCGGCTGGGAATCGAGCCGCGGGACGAACTGGCCGGTCTCCGGTCCCTCCAGGAACTGGAGATGATCGTGCGGGCATCGTCGGCCGAGGGAGAATTGGGCTCTCACGAGACATCCCTCCTCACCCGGGCAATCGCATTCGTCGAGAAGCGCGCCTCCGATGTGATGATCCCGCGGGTGGCGGTCCACGGCCTGTCGGTCGACTCCACGGTGAGCGATCTGAGGAACCTGTCCATCGAAACCGGCCACTCCCGGTTCCCGATCTTCGAGGGAGACCTCGACCAGGTCGTCGGTATCGGCTACGTGAAGGACACCTTCGCCGTCCCTTCCGCCGAGCGTGCCACCACACCGGTCTCGACCATCGCCACTCCCCCGACGGTGGTTCCCGAGTCCATGCGTCTCGACAGCCTCTTGGTCAGTCTCCAGCGCGCCGGACGAACCATCGCCGTGGTGGTGGACGAATACGGCGGCACGGCAGGGATCGTTACCGTCGAGGACATCGTCGAGGAGATCCTGGGCGAGATCCAGGACGAGTACGACTTCGAGATCAGACCCGACCAGGAGCGAGGAATCCTGCCGGGATCACTCCACCGTCACGAGGTCGAGGAGTTGACGGGCTTCGAATGGCCCGAGGGCAACTACGAGACCCTGAGCGGCTACGTCACCGCCACACTCGACCGCTTCCCCCG
>DATGPZ010000016.1:0-38951 GCA_035304485.1 Acidimicrobiia bacterium
CGGAGCCGCCTCCGCCTCGTCCACGATCGCGGCGCCCTGGTCGAGCAATTCGACCAGTTCGGGGATCGGCTCACCGAACTGCGGGCCGCGGAAGTGGGTGTCGAGGAAGTTGGTCACGTGCGGGTAGTCGGCACCCCAGCCGAGGAGGTGGATACCGTCGAGGCCACCCACCGAGGTTTCCTCGATGAATGCGCCGGACTCCATCTCCTCCACCGTGGCGTTGATTCCCAGGTTCTGCTGGAGCTGGGTCGCGATCTCCGTCGCCACCGCGCCCGGTTCGGGCAGGTAGACACGGAACACGTCGCGGTAACGGATCGTCGTGTCGAACCCGTCCGGGTACCCGGCTTCTTCGAGGAGCGCCCGGGCGGCTTCGGGGTCGAAGTCGTACCACGGTTCGCCCTCACACCCGTTGGGGATGCTGCAGGGGGTGAAGAAGTCGGGGACCTCGGATCCTTCCGGGTAGAAGTTGTCGACGATCCGCTGCCGGTCGATACCCATCGCCACTGCCTGACGGACCCGGACGTCGTCGAACGGCGGGAAGGTAGTCGTCAGGCCGACGTAGAAGATGTTCGGGTTCGGATCCTGCAGGATGGTGAGGTTCTCGTCTCCTTCGATGGTCTCGTAGTCCGAAGCCGCCAGGTTGGTGATGTAATCCGCGTTCCCCGACTGGAGCTCGAGGATACGAGAGGTGCTCTCGGCTGCCCATCGGAACACCAGAGTGTTGAAGGACGGCGCCCCGCCCCAGTAGTCGGGGTTGGCGCTCATCACGATCTCCGATCCGCGGTCCCACACGTCCAGCTGGAACGGGCCGGTGCCGATCGGATTCTCGAGGGGCGCCCCTCCCGTCGCTTCCAGATGCTCTGCCGGCTGTACCGCGAACGGCACGAAAGCCAACTTCGCCAGGAAAGCGGGATCCGGTGAGCAGAGAGTGAAGACGACCTCGTGGGTGTCGGTCGCCTCGATGGACTGGATCTTGCCGCCGTAGTCGCAGCTCTCGGCGCTGACCGAAGCCAGCTCTCCACTGGGAGCGCTGCCGCCGGTGGTCTCGGTAGCCCCGGTCGTGTCTGGTGCCTCGCTGGTGGTCGCACCCGTGGTGTCGGGCGCCGTGCCGCCGGTGGTTTCGGTGGTGTCACCGTCGCCACAGGCGGCTACCACCACGGCCATCACGGCCAGGATGGCTAGCCATCTCGCCTTTTTCATTCTTCCCTCCTGTTCCTTTTTCGGGTGCCGGTGAGCCGGCAACGAAGGGAACGGTACACGTTCGAGCCAGAAGATGGATGCAAAGGTGAATGCGAATCAGGTGTTGCGGCCGAAGCGATCGAACGGTTCTTCGACGTCTACGCCGTGGGTCTCCGCCAGCTCTTCGATCTTGGCTCCATCGACCGTGGCCGGTGGTGGCCAGCTGATCTCCTCCCGATCGGAGGCGTCCCGGATCGTCCACCGATCGGGATCGGTCGAGTCGAGCTCTTCCCAGCCGATGGGGGTGGCCACCGGCGCTCCAGGACGGGGGCGCAGCGACCAGGCCGCTACCACCGACTGAGCCCACCGGTTGCGCAGCCAGTCGACGAACACCCGGCCTCCCCGCTTCTTCTTGAGGAACTCGGTCGTGGTGGTCTCGGGATGACGGGCGGCGATGATTCCGGCGAGCTGGCGGGCCCATCGGCCGACCTGGTCGAAATCGTGACTCGGCTCGATCTGGGCAACCACGTGGTATCCGCGGGACCCCGTCGTCATCAAGCCCGGGTCCAAACCCGCCTCCTGCATCAACTCGCGAGCGGCTCGGGCGGCGTCGCGGGGAGGGCCGTCCTCGTCGGATGGGTCGAGGTCGAGGACGATGCGATCGGGACGGTCCAGGTGCGGCTGGCGGGAGGTCCAGACATGGAAGGTGATCGTGTTCTGGTTGACCAGGTAGAGGAGGTCCTCGGTCGTGTCGACGAGTGGGTGGTTGGTCGTCCCGCCCTCCTTGGGAACTTCGACCCTCTCGATCGAGTCGGGGAAGTAGCGGCCTGCATTCTTCTGCATGAAGCCTTCCGCCTCGATCCCGCTCGGGAACCGTTGCAGGGTGAGGGGGCGTCCTTCCAGATGGGGGAGGATGCGGTCGGCGACGGATTCGTAGTAGTCGACCACCTCGGCCTTGGTTATGCCGTCGGCAGGAAACAGCAGTTTGTCGGGGCTCGAGACCTCCATCGGAGGATTCTATGAGTCCCACCCACGGCAAACCGCCGGAGTGGACCTAAGACAACCGTGTTCGGTAGCGACGTTCGGGGACTTCGAGCCCGAACACCTCGGCCTGACGGTCGACCCCGTCGTCGACCCATCCGGCGAACTCGTAGAAGCGGCGAGCCCGAGCGTTGCCGGCGTGGACCCAGAGAATCGCTTCATCGAAGCTCGCCTGACGTAGGAAGTCCGTTCCCCCGACGAGAAGAGACCGGCCGTGGCCCCGTCCCCAGACGGATGGGCTCACGTTCAGGGCATATACCTCGCCTTCCTGAGCGTCGGCATCGCCGTCGGCGGGTCCCACCAAGATGAAGCCGACCACCCGATCGGAGTCATCGACGCTGACCAGACGGGCCGATCGGTCTCGAGGAGGTCGTTCGAGCGCCTCCGCCCAGAGGCCGGCGCGTTCCTCCACGGAGAGACTCGCCAAGTACTCCTCGGGCATGAGGCCGTCCTTGTATCCCTCGCGCCACGCTTCCACGTGCACCCTGCCCAGGTCGGAGGCGTCCTCGGGTCGGGGCGCCCTCAGACGCATGATGCCTCAGATGAAGCGGGCGAGGTACTGGCGCTTCTTGCCCACCCGAAGGACGAGAGTGGTAGCGGTTGCCAGGTCATCGGGCCCGACCTTACGCGTCGGGTCGGTGACGGGCAGGTCATTTATTCGGACCCCGCCCTGTTCGATCAAGCGGCGGGCCTCGCCGTTGCTCCGAGAGGCGCCCAGTCGGGTCATCAGTTCCAGCAGGCCCAACTCACCTTCGAGTTCGGACCGGGGAATCTCGACCGTGGGAGCCTGCTCGAAGGCCATGGCCAGGGCTTCGTCGTCCAGTTCGGAAACGGGTGCGTCGCCGAACAGTACGGCCGTCGCCTTCTGGGCGGCGGCTACCCCGGAGTCGCCGTGGACGATCCGGGTGGCTTCCGTCGCCAGGAGCGTCTGCCCGGTGCGGGCGCCGGGATCGGCGGCGTGTGCCCGGGCCGCCTCTTCGATCTGGTCGATCGGCAAGAAAGTGAACATCCGCAGGAAGCGCTCGACGTCGCGATCGTCGGTGTTGAGCCACCATTGGTAGTAGGCGAAAGGCGAGGTCAGGTCGGGGTCGAGCCAGGGTGCGTTGCCGGCCGACTTGGAGAACTTCTTGCCGTCGGACCCCTCCACCAAGGGCCAGGTGAGTCCGTGGGCGCGGGCACCCCGTCGGCGTCGGATGAGGTCGACTCCGGCGACGATGTTGCCCCACTGATCGGAGCCACCCGCTTGCAGTGTGCATCCGTATGTCGCGAACAGATGGTCGAAGTCCATCGCCTGGAGCAGCGCGTAGCTGAACTCCGTGTACGAGATTCCCTGCTCGCGATCTTCGAGACGGCGACGGACCGACTCTCGTGCGATCAGTTGGTTGATCGAGAAGTGCTTCCCGATGTCCCGCAGGAATTCGAGGACGGTGATGTCCTTGGTCCACTCGTAGTTGTCCACCACGGTGGCGTTCGAGACGTCCAGCACTCGGCCGAAATCCCGTTTGATCCCCTCCAGATTTCGCTCGATCGTCTCGTCGTCCATCAACTGCCGCTCTTCGTCCCGAAAAGAGGGGTCTCCGATGCGGCCGGTGGCGCCCCCGGCCAGGACGATCGGCCGGTGGCCTGCCCGCTGCAGCCACGCCTGGGTCATCAGGCCGACCAGGTTTCCGACGTGGAGCGACTGAGCCGTCGGGTCGTACCCGACGTAGAACGTGCGCTGGCCGGAGGTCAGGTGTTCACGCAGACTGGCCTCGTCGGTGTGGTCGTGGAGGAGCCCACGCTCGGCCAGGATGTCGATCGGGTCGGTCATCGGCGACAACGGTACCGCCGACCTCGTTCGCTCTCCCAACCGACGCGGCGAGTCCCACGAAGTCCCTCACCGGGCCTTCAGGGACGGGAGTACCCTTTGTCCCTCATGATCTACGACCACCAGAAGATCGAAGCCAAGTGGCAGGAGCGTTGGGCCGAGTCCGGCGTTTTCGAGGTGGAAGCCGACCCCTCGCGTCCCAAGTTCTACAACCTGACGATGTACCCGTATCCGTCGGGTGCGCTCCACCAGGGTCACGTCCGCAATTACACCTACGGCGACCTGCTCACCCGCTACATGACGATGCGGGGATACAACGTGCTGTCGCCGATGGGGTGGGACAGCTTCGGTCTTCCGGCGGAGAACGCAGCCATCGCCACCGGCGTCCACCCCAGGGTCAACACCGAAGCGCAGATCGCCCGGATGTCCGAACAGATTCGACGACTGGGGGCGATGTACGACTGGCGCCGGGAACTGGCCTCGCACAAACCCGACTACTACCGCTGGGACCAGTGGCTGTTCTTGAAGCTGTTCGAGCAAGGGCTCGCCTACAAAGCCGAAGCCCCGGTGAATTGGTGCCCGAACGACCAGACCGTTCTGGCCAACGAGCAGGTCGTAGACGGCCATTGCGAGCGCTGCGGCCACGAGGTCATACGACGCAAGCTGAGCCAGTGGTTCTTCCGTATCACCGATTACGCCGAGCGGCTGCTGAACGACATAGAGAAGCTGGAGCACTGGCCCGAGCGAGTCAGGACCATGCAGCGGAACTGGATCGGGAGGTCGGAAGGTGCCACCTTCACGATGCGAGTGGAGGGTCTCGACGCCTCCTTCGAGGTGTTCACTACCCGGCCGGACACGATCTTCGGTATGACGTTCGCAGTCCTGGCGCCCGAGCATCCCCTGGTCGACGAGATCGTCGCCGGCACGGAGGCGGAGGAAGCGGTACGGGCCTATCAGGAGCAAGCGGCCAAGGCGAGCGAGATCGAGCGCCTGGCGGAAGGCGAGAAGACAGGGGTCTTCACCGGCCGCCATGCCATCAACCCCGCCAACGGGCGGCCGGTTCCCATATACGTCGCCGACTACGTCCTGATGGGTTACGGCACCGGAGCCATCATGGCCGTCCCGGGCCAAGACCAGCGTGACTGGGATTTCGCCACGCGATATGGAATCGAAATCATCCGCACCGTTCAGCCGCCAGACGATTTCGAAGGCGAGGCCTACGTCGGCGATGGGCCCGCCATCAACTCCGATTTCCTGGACGGGTTGCACATGGCGGAGGCCAAGGAGCGGATCATCCAGTGGTTGGAGGATCAGGGACTGGGACGCCGGGAGGTCCAGTATCGCCTGCGCGACTGGCTGATCAGCCGCCAGCGCTATTGGGGCTGTCCCATTCCGATCGTGTCCTGTCCCGATTGCGGATTGGTTCCCGTGCCCGAGGATCAGCTGCCCGTCGAGCTACCGGACGTTCAGGACTATGCCCCCAAGGGTCGATCGCCCCTGGCGGCCTTGGACTCGTTCGTCCAGACGACCTGTCCCTCGTGTGGCGGACCCGCCCAGCGCGAGACCGACACGATGGACACCTTCGTCGACAGCTCCTGGTACTTCTTGCGCTTCACCGACGCCCGCAACGACGAGGCGATCTTCGATCCGGAGAAGGCTGCGTACTGGATGCCCGTCGACCAGTACATCGGCGGGATCGAGCACGCCGTCCTCCATCTGCTGTATTCCAGATTCATCACGAAAGTCCTCTACGACATGGGCTTGAGCGCGGTCGAGGAGCCCTTCGAGCGGCTGTTCACCCAAGGGATGATCAGGCTGGGCGGCGCCAAGATGTCCAAGTCCAAGGGCAACATCGTGGATCCCCTCGATCTGCTCGCTTCCCACGGTGCCGACGCCTTGCGTCTCTATCACCTGTTCATGGGTCCCCCCGCCGAGGACGCCGATTGGGACGAGCACGGTATCGACGGGACCGCCCGGTTCCTGGACCGGGTGTGGCGCCTGGCCATCGGGCAGGTCGGCGAGCCCGTAGAGCGCGAGGAGACCGACGCCGACAGGGAGGTGTTGGCCGAAGCGCACCGGACCGTCAAGAAGGTGACAGAAGACATCGAGCGTTTCGCCTTCAACACGGCGATTCCAGCCCTCATGACATTGGTCAACACTCTGACCGACTACGTCCGGGCCGGAGCGCGCCGGCAGACGCTCGACACCGTCATCGAGCTGCTGCTCCTGCTCCTGTCACCGATGGCTCCCCACATCGCCCACGAACTGTGGGAGCGGACCGGGCACACCTCGCTCCTCGCCACCGAGCCGTGGCCGGAGTGGGATCCTGAACTGGTCGCCCGGGAAGTCGTCACTCTGATCCTGCAGGTGAACGGAAAGGTCCGCGACCGCATCGACGTGAGTGCCGACATCAGTCCGGAGGAGGCAGAGCGGTTGGCGTTGGAGTCGGAGCGGATCCGGGAGTGGATCGGCGACGGTGAGGTGCGCAAGGTCATCGCCCGTCCCCCCCGGCTGGTCAACGTCGTCGTCGGTTGATCCGGGCCTCGGCACTGCTCGTCTCCCGTCTCACCGACGAGTTGGTCGGTGAGCTCGGACCGGTTCGGCCCGAATCGGTTTCCGTGCGCTTCTTCCCACGGTGGATCGGCCGGTTGGGGCCAGGATGGGTGGCTGCCATGGCCATGCCCTGGGCCATATACCTGCGTCCCGAGCTGCTGGCGGCCGACGACCTCGTCATCGCTCGAACCATCGCCCACGAACTGGTTCACATGCGCCAGTGGAAGACGCTGGGGCCCGTTCGTTTCTTGTATCAGTACGTGTCGGCCTATGTGAGGAATCGTCTGAATGGAGCCGATCACCGTCAGGCGTACGCCACCATCCCACTGGAGAAGGAGGCGTATGCCGTGGCGGACCGCTGTTTCCCTCATATCTGAGAGGGTGGCGTCGCTCAGGTGATCACGACGCCGGAGAGATCGTCCGGTCTCGGGTACTCCAGCTCGAGCGATTGGATCAGGTCCACCATGATCTCGCCGATCACCAACTTCCGGTACCACTTGCGATCCCCGGGAATCACGTACCAGGGGGCGTGTTCCGTCGTGGTCTCGGCGATCATCGCTGCGTAGGCTGCCTGGAAGTCGTCCCACTTCTTCCGGGTGTCGAGATCCCCGAGGTCGAATTTCCAGTGCTTTTCCGGATCGTCGAGGCGGGCCTGGAGGCGCTCGGCCTGCTCTTCCTTCGAGATGTGGATGAAGAACTTGACTATGTGGGTGCCCTCCTCGAACAGCAGACGCTCGAAGTCGACGATGTGCTGATACCGACGTCGCCACGTGGCCTCGTCGACCAGCTGTTCCACTCGGGGTACCAGCACGTCCTCGTAGTGGCTGCGGTTGAAGATGGCGATCTCCCCGTCGGCAGGAACGTGCGGATGCACCCTCCACAAGTAGTCGTGGGCCAACTCCTGGGGAGTCGGCTTCTTGAAGGACGTCACTTTCACGCCCTGGGGGTTCATGCGCCCGAATACGTCTCGGATGGTCGAGTCCTTACCGGCCGTGTCCATCGCCTGCAGCACCACCAGCAGACGCTGTCGACCGTCGGCGTAGAAGAGCTCTTGCAAGTCGGCGAGCTGACGCGCCAGATCCTTCACCCGTTCCTTCCCCTCCGCCTTCGTCCCGCTCCAGGCTTCCTCCGAACGGGTGGGTAGGCGGGAGAGGTCGACGGCCGTGCCGGGCCGGATTCGTAGCGACTCGTGGACCATCGGGTCACGATACCGGGAGGGGGTGGATTCGTCCCCTCGGATCCGGTAGAACCGAGCGAGTAGCGGCTCCGAGGGGCCGACGCGGGAGGATCGAGTGGACCGCCGATGGCTTCTGGCGGCAGGTGTCGGCGTCGTCGCGGTGCTGGCAGGTCTGTGGTGGGGGAGAGGAGTCAGTGAGATACCGGACTCAGTCGAGCCCGTAGCGGTGGCCGAGGACGCCCCTACGTCGACGATGTCAGAGGCGATGGTCGTTGTTCATGTCGCTGGATGGGTCGCGGAACCGGGATTGGTCTCGGTTCCGGCCGGCTCCCGTGTGGGTGACGCCATCGCCGCAGCGGGTGGATGGCTCCCGGGAGTCAAGGCAGATGCGCTCAACCTCGCCCGACCGATCGCCGACGGCGATCAGGTCCTGGTTCCTGGACCGACTGACGCAGGAGGGCAGGAGCCGTCGGCGACCACCTTCGATGGAAGAGTCGACGGGATGGTGGATTTGAACGCGGCGCCCGCCTCCGTGCTGGAGAGCCTCCCCGGGGTCGGCCCCGTGCTGGCCGAGCGCATCGTCGCTCACCGGGAGGCGAACGGTCAGTTCGAAGCGATAGAGGACCTGCTCGACGTCTCCGGAATCGGAGAAGCGAAGCTGGCTCTGATCAGGGACCACGTCACCGTCCGGTGAACCTCCTGCGGTTTGGCCGAACGGGAGCGGTCATGCTCGCAATGGCGGCGGCCACCTGGCTCGCCGCCTTGGCGGGCCGGTGGTTCGGATGGTTGGGGCTCCTGGGTCTGATCCCGGTGGCCGTCACGCTGATCCGGCGGCCCGATCTGGCGGTCATCGCGGTCTTCCTGGCTCTCGCTGGCTGGTGGTCCGGTCATGGTTCGGCGATCCGCGAGGCGGCCATCCTCTCCTTCTCGACACCGGAAGGCCGATTCGAAGCCGGTGTCCGTCTACTGGGCGACCCGCGCCGGGAGGCACACGGCTGGTGGGCCCTGGCGGTCCCGAACCCTCCTGAGCCGGGCCGGCCACCCGCCATCCCGCTGCTGGTTTCGTTCGAATCCGATCCCGAAGCCATGGCTGGCGAGACCCTGCTGGTGCAGGGTCGGAGGACCGGCCGCACGGGGACCGCCCGGGGAAAGCCCTACTCGGGCGTGGTCTCCGCCGACTCCTGGCAGGCCATGCCGAGCCGCGCTCCACCTTGGCTCGAGTTGGGCAACCGGGTTCGGAAGCGTGCCCTCGAGCGACTGGAAGGCCGCGGGACCCGGAGGGCGCTGCTCGCCGGCTTTCTCGTGGGGGAAACCTCGGGCGTCCCGGAAGCCGACCAGGAGGCGATGCGAAGCTCGGGACTGACCCATCTGGTGGCGGTTTCCGGTAGCAACGTCTCCCTCTTCTTGACTCTCGCCGTGGTGGCGGCCGGTCCTCTGGCCGCAGGTCCCCGTCGCCGTGCCGTGGTGGGGTTGATCGCGCTGGTGGTGTTGGTGGCGGCGACCCGCTGGGAGCCCTCGGTGGTGCGGGCGTCCGTGATGGCAGCCATCCTCCTGGGAGGCCGTATCGGCGGGTGGGCGCCGGACGCCTTCACGGCGCTGGCGGCGACGGTGGTCGGCGTCGTGGTCGTGTCGGGTGAGATGTCGACCGACGTTGGGTTTGCGATGTCGGTCCTGGCGACTCTCGGCGTCCTGGTCGGTGCCAATCTCTTCGCAGGTTTCCTGAGCCGACCGGTCGCCACCCTGGCGGGGGCAACGCTCGGAGCGCAGTTGGCAGTGGCGCCGATCGTTCTCACGGTGTTCGGGACCGTCCCCCTCATGGCCCCGATCGCCAACCTGGTGGCGGTGCCGGTTGTATCGGCGACGACGGTGGTGGCGACCATCGGCGTCACGATCGGCTGGGAACCTCTGCTCGAACTGGCCTCTCTAGGAGCGGGTTTGGTCCTCGCCGTGGCCCGGTTCAGCGCCGGATGGCCGCAGCTGGGCTGGGTCGGCTACGGATTCTCCTGCGTGTGCCTCGCCTCGTGTATGAGTCGTCGGCTGCGCCCATGGGTGGTGGTGGGGGTCGCCGTGGTGGTGGGTTTCCTCACCGTTGCCCCGCCGACCTCTCTGCCTCTGCCTGCGGCCGTGGTGCTGGATGTAGGCCAGGGCGACGCCATCCTGGTTCGGGCGTCCGACGGCTCCGCGCTGTTGGTGGACGGAGGCCCCGACCCGGCGGTTCTCGACCGCAAGCTCACCGAGTACGGGATCACGAGCCTCGACCTGGTGGTGCTGACCCATGTCCATGCTGATCACGCGACGGGCCTGCAGGCGGTGGTCGGGAGGAGACCGGTCGGCGAGTTGTGGCTGCCCACGGCCCCGCACACCACCCCCGCGGCGGAGGAGATCTTCGAACTGGTCGAAGCCGCCGGCATCCGCGCCCGAACTCCGCCCGTGGGGAGGACTCTCCTGCTGGGCGATCTGACCCTGGAGGTGCTGGCGCCTCTCAGACGGTATGCGTCTCCCAACGACCAGTCGGCCGTGCTTCGTATCTCGACCCCGGGCGGTCCCCGCCTTCTCCTGACCGGTGACATCGAGACCCACGCCCAGGCCGACCTCGGCCCGCTGGCCGCCGAGGTTTTGAAGGTCCCGCACCAGGGTGGTGCCACCTCGGACCTGGGGTGGCTCCAGGAGGTGGGGGCCTCGTGGGCCGTCATCTCCGTCGGTCCGAACGACTACGGCCATCCCTCCCCCGAAGTGATCGACACACTGGAGGCGGCGGGTGCCCGGATCTCGAGGACCGACCTGGACGGCGACGTGGTGGTCCCTCTCGGACCCCACGTTGACGTTGCGGGAGAGTCCATCGAAACTCCTCGTGATGTATCACGGTGACCTGAAGGCGGGAAGTCATGTCCTCGAGTTCGGGGGCGTCACGTACATCGCTGGGGTCATCAACCTGTCTCCCGAGTCCCGCAACGCCCACACGATCGCATCCGGGCCGTCCGAAGCAGTCGCTCTCGCACGTCGATACCGGCAGTGGGGAGCAGACCTGATCGAGGTTGGGGGCCAGTCGTCGCACTACGAAGCCGCCACGCTCCCGCCAGAGCAGGAAGCCGAACGCCTGATCCCGGTGGTGACGGCTCTGGTCGAAGAAGGGATGCCGGTGGCGGTGGACACCTGGAAGCCCGAGGTGGCGGAAGCCGTGGTGGAGGCGGGGGCCGACATCGTCAACGACACCGGCGGTCTCAGTGACGAGCGAATGCGGTCCCTGCTCGCTGGCTCGAGTGCGGCGGTAGTGGTGGTGCACGTGGATGGCTCGAATCCCCACGACGTGGACGAGGTCCAACTCGGCGAGGACAAGGCCGAGCTCACCGCTGCCGCTCTTGCTCGACTCCTGGGGGAACTGCCCGCCGAACTCGAGGCGAGGACGATCCTCGACCCAGGCATCGCCATCAACTATCGCGGTGACTACGCCGCCTACACGCGGCTCCAACTGGATGTGATTCGCAAGTCCGATGTGTTGGCGTCCCTCGAACGTCCGGTGATGATCCCGATCCCGAGGAAGCCCGACATCCACTGGGTGACCGCCTATGTCACGATGGCTCTGGAATACGGGGCCGACCTCATCCGAGTCCACGATGTTCCGCTGGCCGCCGGGATTCGCCGCTTGTGGGACCGCGTGCCGAGGTGACGACGGAGGAAATGCCGCTCCAGCCTCTCAGCCGGGAGGCCCTCACGGTTCGCCGGATCCGGGTAGCCATCGAGACCGCGGCCACGCTGATCCTCATCGTGGCAGCCCTGGTGGTGGCGCGACGCCTGTTCGATTTCGCCGCCCCCGCCTGGCTGATCGTCCTCGGGGTACTCGTCATCTCCGGCATCGCCTGGTGGTGGGCCGGCGTCGATCACGCCCGGTGGCGCTGGCGGCTCAGCAAGGACCTGTTCGAGGTGCGTCACGGCGTCCTGGTCCACCGTTCCTACATGGTCCCCCGGAGCCGTATCCAGAACGTAACCACCAAGGCTGGTCCTCTGCAGCGGCGTTTCGGACTCATCACGCTCACCGTCCACACCGCCGGAGCCCGTACGCGCAGCGTCTCCGTTGAAGACATCGGGGTCGACAAGGCGTCCGCCATCCGACGGCGACTAGATCTGGTATGACCTCCGGATCCGCGGCCGAGTGGCGTCGGTTGCATCCACTCACCGTGCTGAAGGAGCTGGGCGCTCTGGCCTGGGCACTGATCGCAGTGTTCCTGCTCGACTTCGACACCTTCTCGGTGCCAGGCGATTTCGTCGATCTCGAGGCGATCGGCGCCGTAGTCGTGTTCGGGTACGCCATCGTCCGCTACCTGTTCACTGCCTATCGCATCACAGATCGAGCCCTGGAGGTGCGGAGGGGCGTGCTGGTGAAGTCGTTCCAGTCCATGCCTCGGGACCGGGTCCAGTCGGTGGGCACCAACACCGGGTTTCTCGGCCGGTTGGCAGGCGTCACCACGGTCGAGGTCTCGGCGGCAGACGCCGAAGACATCAACCTGGGGTTCGTCTCCGAGGCTGACGCCGAGCGGCTTCGCCGCGTCCTGGAGCGACACGTCCCTGCAGCCGACGACGGCGGGGCCGACCCTGACGCCGAAGATGCACCCACGCCACTCTCAGCTCTCGGGTTCGACGGTCTGATCCGCTACGGACTGACCGACACCGCGGTCCTGTTCGCGGTCGCGGCTCTGATTTTGGGAGTGACGCTGGCGATAGTCTTCCGATGGTTCGTGGCGCCTCTCGCGGTGGTGCCCGTCCTCTTCATTCCGGTGGTCGGCACGACGAGCCTGGCGGGGTTCCGCTCATGGCTCGAGGACGGACGTGTCCGGAGCGAGGCCGGGATCCTGGGAAAGCGGCGGAGCGAGGCACCGACCGGGAGGATCCAACTCGTTCAGGTGGTCCGCCCTCCTCTTCGACGTCTCAAAGGCTGGGAGACGGTCTCGATCGTGACTGGTGACATCGCCGTATCCAACGATGGGATGCAACTCGCGGGTAGGGTGGGACCCCTGGTTCCCGCCGGTGACTGGAAGCGTCTGGCCGAGACGATGTTCGGGCCGGTTGCCATAGACGAGCCCGACCTGCGGCCATCTTCGCGCCTGACGATCCGGCGGGCGATCGTTCGGGGCATGGTGCCGGTGCTCGCCCTGGCGGCCACATCGCTGATCGTCGCTTCCATCGTCGACCTCGGATGGTGGCCGGCGGCGGCCGTGTTGGTTTTGGGTGCCTCAGTGGTAACGATCTACGGATGGGCTCGGTGGCGTGCATTGGGCCACGCCTACGACGAACACCACTTGCTGGTTCGTCGGGGGGTCTTCACTCGCCGACTCGTTCTGGTCCCGATCCACAAGGTCCAGGACCTGACGATCACCGCCACGTTCTTCCAGCGCCGGCTCGGGTTGGCGACGGTGGAGGTGGATACGGCCGGTTTGTCGGGCTCGGTGCTGGTGATCGACCTCGAGCGAGCTCGGGCCGAAGAACTCGCCGAGCATCTGGCGTCGGTGGCCGCCCGCATCGCTCTTCCCGACGGCGTGTGACCAGTCCCTGCTCCCGTGTAGGTTGTGGGTCATGTCGCTGATCGTCGTCACCGGACCCTCCAGTCCCGGTCCGGGCGAGCGGGAGGAGATGCTCGCCGCCGCCCGCGGCGCTCTCCTGGAGGCGGCTGGCACCGAGGCGTCTCTGGTGCGGATCGACGTTCCCGGTCGCGGGGCGGGCGAGACCGGGGAAGGTTCGCTGCGGGCCGAGTTGGAGCCGGCGGTTCCGATCCTCCAATCCGGAAGCCTGTTCGGTGATTCCCAGGCTCTGCTGTTGGTCGAGGCGCACCAGCTGCAGGTGGGTGAAGCCGAAGTGCTGGCGGAGCTGATCGCCCACCGCGACCCTGCGACGGTCCACGTCGCCCTCGTTGCGGGCGGCCGACTCCCCAAGCCTCTGGCCGACCTGGCCAAGCAGGGAGCCGAGACCGTGGCCGTTGGCCGAATGTGGGAGCGGCAAGCCCTCGAGTGGATCCACGCCGAGACCAAGCGGCGCGGCATGACACTGGAGAAGGGGGCTGGGGATGCCCTGGTCCAGCGGTTCGGGACCGACACGGCTTCGATCGGTCGGGCACTCGACCAGTTGGCGGAGCATCGCGGGAAGTTGACTGCCGAGCTGATCCTCACCCGCTTCAAGAACCGCCCCGACGAGCCGCTCTTCCTGTTCATCGACGCGGTCGAAAAGGGCAAGGCCGGAGAGGCTCTTCGGCGCCTGGCAGATTTCCTCACCCACGGTCATCCGCTCCAGATCATCGGGGCCCTCGACAACGATCTCCGCCGGCGAGCTCTGGCGGCCGCCGCCCCCGACGAGGAAACGCTGCGCGAGTGGCTGGGAGCGAAGCCGTCCGACCGGCGCACCTCGCGCTTGTGGCGCTCGCGGGGCCGTATACCCGACTCGGCTCTGCGACGCGCCCAGGAGGCTCTGCTGCGAGCCGACCGGGTGCTGAAGTCGGAACCGGAGGAGACCCACCGGGTGACGATGGAACGCCTGACGGTCGCCCTCTGCCGCTGGTACGCCTGAGGCGTCGAGGCTTTTTTATCAGCAAAACGTCGTGCGAGACACGACGTTCTTGACGGGAGAAGCGCTGTACCCCATGCCTGGAGCGACATCGCGTGATGACGTTCACTATATTGAACGTCATCACTTATCGAATGAACGAAGTGTTCGGGACCGAAGAAGAAGCCGCTCGGCGTCTGGGCGCCATGATCCGACGGGCGCGCGGTGAGCGCTACACGGTCCAGGAACTCGCCCGACGCGCCGGGATCGCCGCTGGGTCCCTCTCTCAGATCGAACGCGGCAAGGGCAACCCCTCTTTTCGAACCTTGCAGAAGATCGCCGACGCTCTCGGGTTGCGGATCGGCGACCTCGTCGAGGCCGCCACGGAGTCGGTCAGGGGGCCGATGGTGGTGCGTAGGCACGAACGAGCCCGGCTCCAACTCGGATTCGACGGTCTCGTCTACGAGTTGCTCACTCCCAACCTGCGCGGCTCGCTCGAGATGCTCCAGACCCAGATACCTCCGGGTTTCTCGAACGAGTCCAACCCGTTCCGGCACGAGGGAGAAGAGTGCGTTCTGGTCATCGAAGGCGACCTCAGGGTATGCGTCGGCGACTCGGAGCAGTACCTGCAGACCGGCGACGCCATCACCTACGACCCATCCATGCCCCACTGGTGGGCGAACGAGACAGACAGAGAAGCGACCGTGGTCGGAGCCGTGACTCCACCCAGCTTCTGAAGCAGGAAGGAAACAGGAATGAGATCACGCGGATTGCTGAGAACGATGACCTTCATGGTCGTCATGGCGATGGTTCTGGCCGCTTGCCAACAGGGAGAGAGCGTCGACGTGGGCGAGCCTGGAACGACCTCGCCGCCCGACGACACCACCGCCCAGACCACGTCCGACGACACGCAGGCGCCCGACGAAGGAGAAGCAGGCGCCGGAGGCGGCACGCTCATCGCGGCGCAGGGAGCCGAACCGGACCGACTGGATCCGCACCTGACCTCTGCCTACGCCAGCTTCCAGATCCTCGAGAACGTGTACGACACGCTGGTCCAGCCGGGAGACGACCTGTCGATGGAGCCTGCTCTCGCCGAGAGTTGGGACATCTCCGATGACCAGCTCACGTGGACGTTCCACCTGCGGGAGGGCGTCACGTTCCACAACGGTCGGGAGCTCGTGGCCGACGACGTCGTCTACTCATACGAGCGGATCATGGACCCCGAAACGGGAGCGGCGAACGCGTTCCGGTTCGAGTCGATCGATTCCGTCACCGCCGTCGACGAGACCACTGTCGAGATCGCCCTCACCCGTCCGACGCCCAACCTCTTGGTCAACATCGGCGGGTTCAAGGGCATGGCGATCATTCCCCAAGAGATCGTCGAAGACGGGAGCATCGACACCCACCCGGTCGGCACCGGCCCCTTCCGGTTCGTGTCGTCCAGTCCTGACGAAGGCATCCTCCTCGAACGCAACCCCGACTACTGGCAGGAGGGCCTACCCGTCCTGGAGGAGATTCGCTTCGTCCAGATCCCCGATCCCACCGTGAAGCTGACCAACCTCCAGACAGGCGAAGTCCACTGGGTCGACAGCGTTCCCCCTCAAGAGATCGAGTCTCTGGAAGCGGATGACTCCATCGTGCTGGAGCGGGTGCCGGGTGGCGACTACCACTACTTCGCGCTCAACCAGGCACGGGAGCCGTTCGACGACCCCAATGTCCGGCGTGCCATCGCCATGGCCATCGACCGGGAGACCATCGCCGAGGCGGCCCAGTTCGGGGCGGCTACGGCGAATCAAGCCGCAATCCCCGAGGGCAACTTCTGGTACCACGAGTACGCTCCGTTCACCCCAGGTGACATCGAGGGTGCACGAGCGTTGCTCGACGAGGCCGGTGTGACCGACCTGACCATCTCGATGATGGTCAGCTCGGAGTTCCCCGAGACCGTCACCCAGGCCCAGGTGATCGCCAGCCAACTCGAGCCATTGGGCGTCACGGTGGAGATCGATGATGTCGACTTCAGCACTTGGCTGGACCGGCAGGGTCAGGGAGACTTCGATGCCTTCATGCTGAGCTGGATCGGCAATATCGATCCGGACGACTTCTACTACGCCCAGCACCACAGCGAAGGCGGGTTCAACTTCCAGGGGTACTCGAATCCCGAGGTCGATGCGCTGCTGGAGGAAGCCCGGGTCGAGACCGACCAGGACGCTCGCAAGGCCCTCTACGATCAGGCGGCCGAGATGATCGTCGACGACGCCTCGTATATCTACCTCTACAACCCCGAGAACATCGGGGCTTGGAGTCCGGCCCTGGAGGGCTACCACGTGCGAGGCGACAACGCCGTTCGCTTCCTGGAAGCGAGTCTCAATCCTTGACCCGCTTCGTTGACCCGGTCGACGGGGGTCGTCTCCGTTGACCGGGTTCGTGGTTCGCCGAATCGGACAGATGGCGCTGGCCCTCCTCGGGGTCAGCGTCATCGTGTTCGCTCTGATCCACTTCGTGCCGGGGGACCCGGTTCGCACCGCGTTGGGAACGCGTTTCGATCAGGAGATTTACGACGCGCTCGTCGCCCGTCACGGCCTCGACCGACCCTTGGTAGTCCAGTACTTCACGTGGTTGGGCTCCGCCATCCAGGGGGACTTGGGAGTCAGCTTCCGGAGCGGGCAGCCGGTCACCGGAATGGTGCTCGAGCGGCTCCCGGCCACGATCACTCTGGCGGGTGCCGCCCTCGCGGTGGCACTCGTCGTGGGTGTGCCTCTGGGCATCGTGTCGGCAGTGCGATCCGGCTCGAAGCTCGACTACACCGCCACTGCGATTTCCCAGGTCGGGGTGTCGATCCCCGACTTCTGGGCGGGCATCATGTACATCCTGCTGTTCTCGCTGACGCTCGGTTGGCTGCCTCCGTCCGGCTACGTGTCACCGTTCACCGACTTCTTCGGATGGCTATCCCATCTCATCCTGCCTGCCCTGGCGGTGGGGCTGGTGTCGGCCTCGATCATCTTTCGCTTCGTGCGCTCAGCGGTGCTCGAGGCCCTCAACCAGGACTACGTGCGCATGGCCCGAGCCAAGGGCCTGAGCCAACGCGCTGTGCTGTTCGAACACGTCCTACCCAACGCCTGGATCCCCATCGTGACCGTGATCGGGCTCCAGCTCGGGTTCATGCTCGGCGGCGTGGTTGTCGTCGAGATCATCTTCGCCTGGCCCGGCATCGGTCGCCTCGCCTACCTGGCCGTGGGCGATCGCGACTTCACCGTCCTCCAGGGAGCGGTCCTCTACATCGCTTTCATGTTCCTGCTCATCAACCTGATCGTCGACGTCGTGTACGGCTGGCTCGACCCGCGGGTGCGTTATGACTGAGACCGCCACCGGTACCCCGGTCGCTCGACGGTCGCGGCTGCGGACGACGGCAGAGACCGTGCTTCGGAACCGTATGGCCGTCGCGGGTTTGGTGATCCTCGTGTTGCTGGTGGTGGTTGCGCTGGCGGCGCCGCTCATCGTCCCGTACACGATCAACGAGGTCGACGTCGCCAACCGCCTGCAAGGGCCGTCTGCGCAGCACTGGTTCGGAACCGACGAGCTCGGTCGGGACGTGTTCAGCCGGGTGATCATCGCCTCCCGGGTATCGCTCCAGGTGGGTTTCATATCCGTCGGCATCGCCCTGGGAATCGGAGTCCCGATCGGGCTCCTCGCTGGCTACTACGGAGGCAGGATCGACTCCTTCCTGATGCGGCTGATGGACATCCTCTTCTCGATCCCGGCCATCGTTTTGGCCATCGCCATCCTCGCCGCACTGGGTCCGGACATCGTGAACGCGATGATCGCCATCGGCGTCGTGTACACGCCGATCTTCGCCCGCATCACGCGGGGGTCCGTGCTGACCTTGCGCGACGCTGTCTTCGTGCGGGCGGCGCGTTCGATCGGTGCCAGCGACGGGCGGATTCTCGGCACGCACATCCTCCCCAATGTGATCGCGCCCATCATCGTCCAGACCTCGCTGAGTCTCGCCTTCGCCATCCTGGCCGAAGCAGCTCTTTCGTTCCTAGGCCTCGGGGTCCAGCCACCCAATCCGGCCTGGGGGCGGATGCTGTCGGAGGGCCGCGGCTTCTTCCAGCAGGCGCCCTGGATGGCGATCTTCCCCGGTATCGCCATCTTCGTGACGGTCTTCGCCTTCAACGCCTTCGGCGACGGCCTCCGTGACGCTCTCGACCCCCAGCAACGATCCGTCATCGAGTCGAGAGGCAAGGCATGACATCGCCGGTGCTTTCGGTTCGCGACCTGACCGTCACCTTCCGAACCCGGGAAGGGCCGGCCAAGGTGGTCGACAAAGTCTCGTACGACTTGGGACAGGGTGAGACCTTGGCCATCGTCGGCGAGTCCGGCTCGGGGAAATCGGTGTCGTCCTTGGCGCTCATGCAGCTCCTCCCCACGCCTCCCGCCGTAGTAGAGGGCGAGGCGATCTTCGAAGGCCGCAACCTCCTCGCCCTGGACGAGCCGGAGATCCGCAAGGTCCGAGGCAACAAGATCGCCATGATCTTCCAGGATCCGATGACCTCGCTCAACCCGGTCCGGACCATCGGCCGCCAGCTGATCGAGCCGATCGAACTGCATCTCGGCCTGAAAGGGCGGGCGGCGCGCGAGCGTGCCATCGACCTGCTCGACCTGGTCGGCATCCCTTCGGCGGCCGATCGGATCGACGACTATCCCCATCAGTTCTCGGGAGGCATGCGTCAGCGGGTGGTGATCGCCATGGGCATCTCGTGCGAACCCGACATCCTCATCGCCGACGAGGCCACTACCGCTCTGGACGTGACCACGCAAGCGAAGATCATCGATGAGATCAACGGGCTGCAGGAGCGGCTAGGCATGTCGATGATCTGGATCACCCACGACCTCGGGGTGGTGGCTGGTATCGCCGACCGGGTCGTGGTCCTCTACTCGGGCCACATCATGGAAGAAGCCGGCGTCGACGAACTGTTCGGCGAGAGGCGCAACCCCTACACCCGGGGGCTCCTGGCCAGTCTGCCGGTTCCGGGTCGGACCGGCCCTCGGCTCGATGCCATTCCCGGTCTGCCTCCCGACCCGCTCCGCGCACCACAGGGGTGCCCCTTCTCGCCGCGTTGTCCCCATGCCGTCGACCTCTGCGTCCAACAGGAGCCGGCGCTTCGTGAGCCGGTACCGGGGCATCGATCGAAATGCCATTTCGACCCCGAGGAGCTCTATGAGTGACCCACTCGTCGTCGTCGAAGGACTGAAAGTGCACTTCCCGGTGCGGAGCCGAGGAGTTCTGCGCCGCCACGTCGCCGATGTGAAGGCGGTCGACGGCGTCGACCTGACCGTCCAGCGGGGGGAGACGTTGGGCCTGGTGGGTGAATCCGGCTGCGGGAAGTCCACCACCGGGCTCGCCATCTTGCGATTGATCGAGGCCACGGCCGGGCGGGTCGAGTTCGACGGCATCGATGTCGGGTCGTTGTCGAAGCGCGAGCTGCGTCGATTGCGGCGGCGGATGGCGATGATCTTTCAGGATCCGATGGCCTCACTCGATCCGAGGATGTCGATCGGTGACATCGTCGCCGAGCCGCTGGTGGTCCATCGGTTGGGAGGGGACCGGACCGGACGGCGACGGCGTGTCGGAGAGCTGCTCGAGCTGGTCGGCCTCAACCCGGACCATCGGAACCGTTATCCCCACGAATTCTCGGGTGGGCAGCGTCAGCGGGTGGGGATCGCCCGGGCACTGGCGACCGAGCCGGACTTCATAGTGTGTGACGAGCCGATCGCCGCCCTCGATGTCTCGATCCAGGCCCAGGTGATGAACCTGCTACACGACCTACAGGACGAACTCGGCCTGACCTATCTGTTCATTGCCCATGACCTGGCGGCCGTCCAACATTTCTCCGATCGAATCGCCGTCATGTACCTCGGACGGGTCGTCGAGACGGCGTCCCGTGACGACCTCTATGCGGCGCCGAAGCATCCCTACACGCAGGCGCTTCTCTCTGCGGTTCCGGTCCCTGATCCCGAGATGGAGCGCACCCGGCAGAGGATCCTTCTCGAGGGCGACGTCCCCTCTCCCATCGATCCACCGTCGGGCTGCAACTTCAGGACTCGTTGCCCGTATGCCTTCGAACGTTGCCCGGTCGAGGAGCCGATCCTCGAAGGCGCGGATGGTCACGTCGTCGCCTGTCATCTGTACGACGAGTCGGGTGTCCGTGTGAGGGCCTGAGCGGTGACGTATTCGGTGATCGCCTTCGACCGTGAGTCCGGCGCCTACGGGGTTGCAGTCCAGTCGCACTGGTTCAACGTCGGGCGGACCGCGCCCTGGGTGCGTTTCGGGGTCGGGGCGGTGGTCACCCAAGCGATGACCGACCCCTCCTACGGTTGGCGGGGGCTGGATGCGATGACCGATGGCATTCCGGCCGGCGATGCTTTGGAGCAGTTGCTCGCCGTCGACCCGGAGCGGGAGCGGAGGCAGGTCGCCTTCGTCGACTCCGAAGGGCGAGTAGCGGTTCACACGGGCTCTCGGTGCATCGCTCATGCCGGCCATGTGGCGGGGGAGGGATGGGCGGTGCTCGGGAACCTGCTCGCCTCCGAGCGGGTGGTGGAGGCGATGGCGGAGGTGTTCCCCAGATCGAAGGGGACACTGGCCGAACGAATGGTCTCCACTCTGGAGGTGGCCCAGGAGAACGGCGGGGATCTCCGGGGTGTCCAATCGGCCGCCATCCGGGTGGCGCCGGGACAGGAGGAGCTGGATGAGGGGTTCGAGGCGGGGATCGACTTCAGCGTCCCCGACCACCCTGACCCGATCGCCGAGTTGCGCCGGCTCGTCACCGTCGACCGGTCGTACCGAGCGCTCCGGCGAGCCCAGACCGCGCTCGCAGCGGGCCAGGAGGCGCTGGCGCTGCACCAGCTGTCGCTGGCGGAACGCCTTCCGCACGGAGTGGAGCTGGACTTCTGGCGCGCTCTGGCCCTGTTCGAGCTGGGCAAGGTCGAAGCTGCCGTCGAGACGATGGCCGAGGTGGTGGACGAGGCGCCACAGTTCGAGGAAGTCCTCCGCCGCCTCGCCGAGGTAGACGCCGTGGCGAGAGAACTCCGAGATTCAAGGGCTGTGTGACTCGAACGACAGGTCGGGATAGGTGTCGCCGAGATGGTGCAACGCCACGTCGCTGCCGGCCAGGTGGTGACTGAAGAAGGCCAGTGCGTAGTCCCGGATGGCGCCGTGGGAATAGGTGACATCCTTCGGCCCCGTCAGCCCCATCCACCTCGTTGCCGGGGCCCACAGTGGGGCGTCGGTGAAGTCGAGATGGGCGATGTCGGGCACCTGAATGAGGTAACCCGGCGCCCGCATCGAGCCGAATGCGTTCCGCGTCGTCCTGTGATGTGCCTCGATCTCTTCCTCCGGCCAGCCTCCGGCCCGCTCCCTCTCCTGTCGCATCGTCTCGGGTGGCCGTGTGATCCACATCGTCGGCACATCGAGGCCCTCTTCAACGGTGCGCAGTGGGACCGCCGCGTCCAGGATCAGCGCCGCCCGCACCCGCCGATCTTCTCTCGCCACCTCACCGGCGACTATCCCTCCCAACGAGACGCCGGCGACGCCGATCCTCTGGAGGTCGAGTCGGCCAGCCAGGGGATGTGTCCCCTCGGCGTCCAACCGCTCGAGCTCGTCGATCAAGAGGCTGATGTCTTGTCCCAAAAAGGGGATGATCCCCTCTTCGAGAGCGACCCCGTTCAGCGTTGGAGCTTCGGCGGTGGGCATGTACGACTGGCGCACCAGTGGGCGGAGCTCCTCGAGGGGGGACATCTCGACCACGCGGCTGTCTGGAAACACCACCGCCGCCGAGACATACGGCAGGTCCACACCCGCGATCACGAATCCGTGAGAGACCAGGTGCTCTACGAGAAAGGTCGTCGACTGCCGGAACCCACCGGTACCGCTGAGCACAACGACCACCGGGAAGCGTCCGGTTCCAGCCACCGGGGCGGCGTCGAGCCCGTTGGTCGTGATGTGGCTCAGGTGGCTCAAGGCAAAGCGCGGCAGCCCGAAGATCCCTGCGAGCACCGGGATCACCTGATCGGAGTCTGCGACGTAGTCGCCTCGTCTGGCCGGGTCGAGTTCGGTCGGATACCAGACCTGGACCATAAGTTCCCGCGGACCGCCAGGTTCGGGCCCGAGGATCTCGGCCCGGTCGGTATCGACGAGGTGAAGAGTGGTCGTACCCACACCAAACGGGCCGCTGGGCGGGGGGAAGTGGTACTGGGGCAGGAAGAGCGCGCGACCGGTGATCAGGACAACGCTGACGGCCACACCGATACCGGTGCCGACCCAGGTCAGGATCCGACTCCGCCGAGACATCAGCTGATGGCTCGGGCTCTCTGCACGATCTCTCGGACCGCGGGTGCGGTCTCGCTGACCAGCCGGTCGACGGAGGCGGTCGAATCGATCGCGAAGACGAACACACTGACCCCGTGCTCCAGCGCCAATTCGGCGAGGCGGTCGACCGTCAGATCGGCGCCCAGGTTGAGGAGCCGACGGATGTCGCCGGGGGAGCGACCCGCCTCGACCGCCGCCGCGTCGATGAGGGCGTTGTGGCTGGCGAGGTCACCGTTACTACCCGGTCTCGGAGAGGGTGGGCGAGGCGATCGGCGCCGCTCATCTGGACACCGGGTTCCTCTTCGAGTTCGGCCTGGAGCGGATCCTCGATGGGATCGAGACCTTGCTCGAGGCTCGGCGCTCCTGACCCAATCCCTGGCCGCGGGTGGGTGCCTCACCGAGGAGCCCCAAGTTCTATGGCGTGACGAACGCGTCCTTGCGGAGTCTTCCACTGTCCCCCAGCAACACGGGTCACCGTCCGTGATCCACAGGTGTGCCGACTCGGGTCTTAGCCGTGGGTCGCGTTCCCGTACCGGATCAAAGAGTCGCGCGGTCGCTTTCCCCTCCTGATTCGATGAAGCGAGTCACGGTGTCGACGGTTTCGTCCGTGATCTCGAGCTTGCCGGGTCGGTCGACGAATCCGGCTTTGGTCAGGGCTCGCCGAGGCTGGGGGCGCACACCGATGAGTACCACCTTGATGCCGGAGGCGTTGAGGCTCTGGATCGCCGACTCGAGGGCGACGAGGCCGGTGGCATCGATGGCGGGGACGTCGTCCATGTTGATGATGACCGTGTGCACCCCTTCGCCGATCACCGTGAGCGCGTCCAGGGCTTTCTCTGCGGCCCCGAAGAAGAGGGGTCCAGCGACGTCATAGAACACCACCCCGGGAGGTAGGCCGGCGGCCATGTGTCCATCGGGGCCTCCCGACATCTCAGCACCGGAAATCTCGACCATTCGGCGCATGAAGAGCAGGGCAGCGAAGACGACACCGACGCCGACCGCAATCACCATGTCATATACGACAGTCAAACCGAAGCAGACGAACAAGACGGCGACGTCGCTTCGGGGGGCGATGCGCGTGATCCTGATGAAATGGGTCGCATCGCTCATGTTCCAGGCAACGACCAAGAGCAGTGCCGCCATGCCCGCCATCGGGATGTGTCCGAGAATCGGCGCCAAGACCAGCATCGCCAGGAGCAGGAACAAAGAGTGGACGACGACTGCGATTGGGGTCCGGCCTCCCGCTCGAATGCCGGTGGCGGTCCGGGCGATGGCGCCCGTGGCGGCGAAACCACCGAAGAAAGGGGCGATGAGGTTCCCCAGGCCCAACCCCACCAGCTCGGCGTCGGGATCGTGGCGTCCACCGGTCATCCCATCGGCGACAGTGGCGCACAGGAGGCTCTCGATCGCCCCCAGCATGGCGATGGCCAACGACGTGGGAATCAAGTCGACGATGTCGGCCCAAACGAGCTCACCCCATGGCAGGACAGGGAGTGGCGGTTGGGCGGGTATGTCTCCGAACTGGGTCTGGATAGTTGCCACCTCGGCGCCTGTTGCCCCGAACAACACCCCGAGTGCTCCCGCCGCCACCAGTCCGAGCAAGGGAACCGGGATCCGCTTCGTGATTCGCGGGAAACCGATCAGCACCGCCAAAGTGGCCAGACCGATGGCCGCATCGGGCCAGCTCAGCTGCGACGACTTCGAAACGAGATCCGCGACCTGCTCCCATAGCCGCTCTCCCTCCAACCGGCCGATTCCCAAGAAGTCACCGAGTTGGAGCACGGCGATGACAACGCCGATGCCAGCCGTGAACCCGGTGGTCACCGGGTGAGGCACGAACTGGATCAGCTTGCCCAGCCGCAAGACCCCCATCCCCAACAAGATGAGTCCGGCCATGGCTGTGGCGGCGAGGAGGCCCGAGAGCCCGTGGCGGGCAGTCACGGGAGCCAGCAAGACGACGAAAGCTGCTGTCGGGCCGGAGACACTGTGCATCGACCCGCCGGCTAGTGCCACGACGATGCCGGCAACGATCGCCGTGAACAGCCCGTTCGCCGGAGGTGCTCCCGCCGCTATCGCCAATGCCATCGAAAGCGGCAAGGCGACGACGCCGAGGATCACCCCAGCCGTCGCGTCGGCCCGCAGATCCTCGATCGAATACCCGCGGGCGCGTAGTGCCTTCAGTGCGGTTCCGAGAGGTAGCGGCGACTCACCAGTGGTAAAGCGCCGAGACACCTCGAGATCTTATCGGAAGCCTGCCATCACCAAGGACGGACTACCTCATGCGGCGGGAGGAGTGTGCTGATGGCTCGCTTCCGTCCAACGGGTGCCATTTCGACGGTCGGCGAGGCGGACTTCAACGCGACGAAACGGAGCGTCTCACGCCCCGTTTCGGTGTCGAGTAAGCGTCAGAGCTTGGCGGCGAGGCGCGACTTCTGGCGGGCTGCGGTGTTGGGCTTGATGATGCCCTTGGCGACCGCCTTGTCGATCTTCTTCTGCGCCAGGCGATACAGGTCGTCGGTCGGCTCGCCGGCTTCGGCGGCAGCCAGGACCTTCTTCATGGCGGTCTTCACCTCGCTGCGCACGGACTTGTTGCGCAGACGCCGAACCTCGTTCTGGCGATTTCGCTTGATCTGTGACTTTATGTTGGCCATGGAATCCTTCGATCGATCCGATCTCGGGCCGTCACGAGCGCGTGCGACGGCTCAGGGGAGCGGGTAGATCCACAAAGATAGCATCCGCATCGCTGCCGGTACAATGCGGAGGGTCCCCGGCCCCCGGATCCTTCGTGGTACCTCAGGCGCGCATTCGCAACTTCTCGATCATCGCCCACATCGATCATGGCAAGTCGACGCTGGCCGACCGGTTGCTCGAGCGTACCGGTGCCATCACCGAACGGGAGATGCGCGAGCAGATGCTCGACACCATGGATCTGGAACGCGAGCGGGGCATCACGATCAAGGCCCAGACGGTCCGCCTGGTACATCGGGCCTCCGACGGCCAGGAGTACATCCTCAACCTGATCGACACTCCCGGCCACGTCGATTTCTCCTACGAGGTCTCCCGCTCGCTGGCTGCCTGCGAGGGCGCCCTGCTTCTGGTCGACGCCGCCCAGGGTGTCCAGGCCCAGACCCTGGCCAACGCCTACCTGGCGATCGAACACGGCCTCGAGATCATCCCCGCCCTCAACAAGATCGATCTCCCCGCCGCCGACCCCGACCGCGTGGCGGAGGAGGTGGGCAGTGTGATCGGGGTCGAACCCGAATCGGTCTCCCTCGTTTCCGCCAAGTCCGGTGAGGGCATCGACGAGCTGCTGGAGCGACTGGTCCACGAGGTGCCTCCACCCTCCGGTGATCCCGACGCCCCTCTTCGAGCCCTGGTGTTCGACTCCTACTACGACGCCTACCGGGGAGTCGTGTGCCACGTACGGGTGGTCGACGGGCGATTGTCAGCGGGCGAAGAGATCCGATTCATGGCCACGGGCGACACCCATGCTGCGGGCGAGATCGGTTATCTGACCCCGAAGCCGATCGCCGCCTCGGACCTGGGTCCCGGCGAGGTCGGATACCTGATCACGGGTGAGAAGGAGATCGACCGGATCAAGGTGGGTGACACCGTCACCAGTGCCCGGGAAGGCGCCGCCAGCCCGTTGCCCGGGTACGCCGAGCCGAAGCCGATGGTCTTCTCAGGGATCTTCCCGACCGACGGCGACGACTTCGAAGATCTGAGGGAGGCGCTCGAGAAGCTGTCGCTGAACGACGCATCCCTGGTCTGGGAGCCGGAGACGTCGAAGGCGCTCGGGTTCGGGTTCCGCTGTGGATTCCTCGGTCTCCTCCACATGGAGATCGTGCGCGAGCGACTCGAACGCGAATACGACCTCGACCTGGTGGCCACGGCGCCGTCGGTGGCGTACCGCGTCACCACCACGGAGGGCAACGAGATCGAGGTCCGCTCGCCTCAGGATCTGCCCGACCCGGCTTCGATCGAACAGATAGCCGAGCCATTCGTGCGCGTCACGGTCCTCACGCCCGCCGAGTATGTGGGGACGATCATGGACCTCCTCCAAACCCGACGGGGTGAGATGGTGGCGATGAACTACGTCGGCACCGAGCGTGTGGAGCTCGACTACCAGGTCCCACTGGCCGAGATCGTCTTCGACTTCTACGACCAGCTCAAGTCACGCAGCCGCGGCTATGCCTCTCTCGACTACGAGCCCTCCGAATACCGGCCGACGGACCTGGTCAAAGTCGACGTCCTGCTCAACGGCCAGCCGGTCGACGCCTTCTCTTCCATCGTGCATCGCGACAAGGCCTACGAGTACGGAAAGCGGATGGTGGAGCGACTGCGCGAGCTGATTCCACGGCAACTGTTCGACGTGCCGATCCAGGCCGCCATCGGAGGCCGCATCATCGCCCGGGAGACAGTCAAGGCGAAGCGCAAGGACGTACTCGCCAAGTGCTATGGCGGCGACGTGACCCGCAAGAAGAAGCTCCTCGCTCGTCAGAAGGAAGGGAAGCGGCGGATGAAGATGGTGGGCTCGGTGGAGGTGCCCCAGGAGGCGTTCGTCGATGCGCTCCGTGTCGACGACTGATCTCGCCGTCGCACCGGATTCACCGCAACTGGCCGACGCCGCCGCCGACTGGGCCACCGCCTACGTCCACGTCCCGTTCTGTGCCCGGATCTGCCCCTATTGCGACTTCGCCGTGGTGGAAGGCCGCGACGACCTCGCCGACCGTTATATGGAGGCCCTCGAATCCGAGATCGCCTCGGCTCCCGACTGGCGCCCACTCGACGCCGTGTACGTGGGTGGCGGCACACCGAGCCGCTTCGGTGCCGAGCGACTCGCCGCCATCCTCGCCGCTCTCCGGAAACGCCATGGCCTGGCTTCGGACGCCGAACTCAGCCTCGAGGCGAACCCCGAGGACTGGACCCCGCTCCTCGCCGAACGCCTGGTCGAGGCCGGATACGACCGCGTCTCCTTCGGGGCTCAGTCGTTCCACCAGGGAGTGCTGGTGGCGCTCGGCCGGCGGCATACAGGCAGCCAGATCTCCCAGGCGGTGCAGGTGGCCCGGAGGGCGGGGTTCCGGTCGGTATCGGTGGACCTCATCTTCGGCACACCGGGGGAGACCATCGACGATTGGCGGCGCACGGTCGAGTCAGCCATCGCCCTGGCTCCAGACCACGTCTCTTGCTACGCCCTCACCGTCGAGCGGGGGACCCCTCTCGGTCGTTCGGTGGCAGCGGGAGCACCGGCCCCGGATCCGGATCTCCAGGCGGCCCAGTACGAGATGGCCGAACACTTGCTCGACGAGGCCGGGATGGTGCGATACGAAGTGTCCAATTGGGCTCGGCCCGGTCATGCCTGCCGCTACAACCTCACCGTATGGGCGCAAGGCCGGTACCAGGCTTTCGGCAACGGCGCCCACGGTTTCGACGGAACAGAGCGCTATCGAAACGTGCGTCGCCTCGACGCCTACCTGGCTCGGGTCGAAAACGGCCACTCTCCCCGGGCCGGAGGGGAGAGGGTCTCCGGTTGGGAGGCCGAGATCGACCGGCTGTTCGTCGGTCTCCGCCGAGTGGCTGGAGTGGCGACCGGACCCGGAGTCGAGGCGTTCCTTCGTAGCGACGAGGGAGATCGTTTGCGGGCTGCGGGTGTGGTCGATCTGGTGGATGGCCGGCTCAGGGTCCTCCGTCCCCTCCTCACCGATGAGGTCGAGAGGGTGGTGCTGGATCTACCCGAACCGGCGGTTTGAGTCTCGACCCGGTTGGAACGCTCACTACCCTGGTCACATGTTGGAGGAGAGACGCAACGAAATCCTCCGAACCCTGGTCGAGGAGTACATACGCTCGGGAGAGCCGGTCAGCTCCCGAACCATCGCCGAGCAGAGCGACCTGGGCGTTTCCACTGCGACCATTCGCAACGATCTCGCCGCGCTGGAGCGGGACGGGTATGTCGTCCAGCCACACACATCGGCCGGCCGCATCCCCACCGCCACCGCCTACCGCTACTACGTCGACCATCTGGGGCCCACGCAGTTGCGATCTGCCACCCAATCCCGAATCGCCGGGTTCTTCGACTCCGTCCAGTTGGAGTTGACGAAGCTGCTCAAGGCGACCAGCCGATTGCTGGCGGACGTGACCCAGTTGCCGTCCGTCGTCGTCGCCCCCAGTCTGGTCGGAGAGCGGATCCGAGATGTGCACCTCGTCCACCTGACTCCCGAAGTCGCTCTCTCGATGCTCGTGACCGAGAACGGGCGGGTGGTCCAGGAGAGAGTCGGCTTCGACCAGCCGCTCAGCATCGACCAGCTGCAGACCGTCCAGCAGGTGGTTTCTGCCATCGCAGTCGGCTCTGCCGTGGGCTCGAACCTCGACATGTCAGAGGAGCAGAGAAGCGATCTGGATGCAGCTACGCGCACTGCCGCCGACGCGGTCTTCGCAGCCATCCGCAGAGCCGCCTCCACAGACAGCGACGTCTTCGTCGGGGGCACCCAACAGATGGCCACCGTTTGGGAGGACCTCTCCGAGGTCCAGCGCGTGTTGGAGGTGGTGGAGCGCGAAGCGATGGTGTTGAACATCCTGGCCCGAGCCCCGGGCACTTCGGTCCTGATCGGTGCGGAGCTCCCGGTCGACGTCGACATGGCGGTCGTCTCGAAGACCTACGACAGCGGTGCCACGGCCGGAAGCGTGGGCGTCATCGGGCCCATGCGCATGAACTACCGCCGGGTCATCTCCGCGGTCGAAGAGGTGTCGCGCGAACTGGAGGACCGGATCCAGGGGTGACGGCGTTCCCGTCGAATTCGCGTCTGTCTTAACCTCTCCCTGTGGCCGTCGACTACTACCAAGTGCTGGGCGTGTCCCGGGACGCGAGCCCGGACGAGATCAAACGCGCCTTCAGGAGCCTGGCGCGCAAGTGGCACCCCGACGCCAACCGTGAGGACCCGGATGCCGAGGAACGGTTTCGTCAGATCGCCGAAGCCTATGAGGTTCTGAGCGACCCGGAGCGGCGACGTCGCTACGACCGGGGCGACACCATCGATATCGGCGACCTATTCGGTGGTGCCGGATTCGGCGGTCTCGACGACATCCTCCGCTCGGTGTTCGGGGAAGGCAGCCCATTCGGGGACCCGTTCTCGTTCGGTGGCAGAGGCGGACGGTCCCAGCCTCGGGGTCGCGACGTCCTCACCCAGGTGCGCGTCTCCCTCGAAGAAGCGGCTTTCGGAACGGAGACCGAGGTCTCGTTCCGGGCCGACCAGGTGTGCGACGAGTGTGGCGGGGACGGCTCCGCTCCGGGCTCCAGTCGAGCCACGTGCGCGACATGCGGTGGCGCCGGCCAGGTTCGGGCTGCCCGCCGGTCCTTCCTCGGGACGATGATGACCGTTTCCACCTGCCCGGACTGCCAGGGTGTGGGCAGCCGGGTCACGGATCCGTGCCAGCAGTGCCGTGGCTCCGGCGTGGTGGAGGCGGATCAGACGGTGACGGTGGAGATTCCGCCCGGGGTGAGCAGCGGAACCAGGTTGAGGCTGACCGGTCGGGGCGAGAGCCTCGGCTGGGGCGGAACCGCCGGCGACTTGTTCGTCGAAGTTCTCGTCGCCGAGGACGAGCGGTTCCAACGCGAGGGTGACGACCTGGTCCATCACGTCACCATCGGGATCGCGGAGGCCGCGCTTGGAACCGAGGTGGAGGTTCCTCTGTTGGGTGGAGGCGTTGAACGTCTGGAGGTGCCTGCTGGAACCCAGCCCGGCTGGATCACTCGTCTCCCCGGGGAGGGCATGAGCCGTCTGGGGCGCCGTGGTCGAGGGGACCTGATCGTGGTGGCGGATGTCGTGGTGCCGGTCGACCTGTCTTCCGAAGAGGAGGAGCATCTCCGCCGATACGCGGAGGCACGGGGTGAGAAGCCTCGTCAGCCGAGTCGGTGGCGGCGCGCGCGACGCTGATGGGCCACGTCCCGCATCTCTACATTCCGCCTCCATGGGAAGCAGAAGCGCTGTCTCTTCCCGACGCCCAACTCCATCACCTGCGAAAGGTGCTGCGGCTCCAATCGGGCGCGCCGGTGTCCTACACCGATGGTCGTGGCCTCCAGGGCTGGGGCGTCCTGCGCGGGGAGCGGGTCGAAAGGGGAGAGGAGCGTGAGACGCCTCGCCCTACTGACGTTTCGGTCGCGGTGGCCCCGCCCACTTCGCGCCACCGAGCCCGGTACCTGGTCGAGAAATTGGGAGAGCTGGGTGTGGAAGCTCTGCTGTGGCTACGAACCCGTCACGGCGAGGGCCGCCCACCCTCGCCGGCCAAGGTGCTGGCTTGGTCCGTGTCGGCGCTGGAGCAGAGCCGGGGAGCCTGGCTGATGGAGACCGAGTCGGTCGACTGGGACCAACTGTCCGACCGGGTGCTGGTGGTGGCCGATCCGGCGGGGGAGTCGACGGTGCCGTCGCTGGTTCGTCCCATCCTCGTCATCGGCCCAGAAGGAGGACTGTCCGAAGACGAGATCCCGGCCTCGGCCCTTCGGATGTGCCTGGGATCCACTGTTCTTCGGGTCGAGACGGCGGCTGTGGTGGGAGCCGCCCTCCTCGCTCCGGGGCGGCGGGACGGAGGGTAGGATCATCTGGTATGGAGGCGTCCGGGGCTGAGCAGCATTTCAACCGCGCTCTCGGCGCGCGCTTGCGGGCGGCCCGTCGCAACCGCGGGCTGTCACTCGCCCGGGTCGAGCAACTGACCGATTCCGAGTTCAAGGCGTCGGTGGTGGGTGCCTACGAGCGGGGGGAACGGGCGCTCTCGGTTCACCGTCTCTACGGCCTCGCCCGTGTGTACGGGGTCCCGGTGACGGATCTACTGCCCGAGGATCCCTCCGGGCCAGAGGTCGTGATCGATGTGGACGCTCTGCCGGCTGACGACATCGTGAGCAAGTTCCTCTCGGCCATCCAGGTGATGCGCAACCCCGATGGAGGCGCGATGGCGGTGAGGCAAGGAGATCTCGCCGTCCTCTCCGCGTTGGTGGGGAACACAGTCGACGCTGCCCTCGAGTCCTGATCGGCCGGGGTCCTGCGGGGGCAGATTCTCCTTCCAACTATTGGGTCTGGTGGCCTACACTTTTGCTCTCGCTGCCAGATTGGCTCTTGGCGTGACCTCTGAAACCACCGAATCACGCGTTCGCGTCGCCAGCAACCACCTCATGCTGGATCTCCTCGGCGAAGGTGACACCCACCTTCGTCAGATCGAGTCCACATTCCCGGAGGTGCGGATCGTCGCGCGCGGCAATGAGATCTCCCTCGCGGGGGATGCGGAGGTGGTGCAGGACGCCACCACAGTCCTAAACGAGCTGTTGCTCCTGATCCAGGAGGGGGAACGACTCGATGAAGGGCGAATCAACCAGGTCGTGCGCATGGTCCGGGACGAGGTCCCGAGCCCATCCGGGGTGCTCACCGACGGATTCACCGTCGGACGGGGGCGTATGGTCCGCGCCAAGACTCGAGGCCAACACGAGTACATCGAGGCCCTGCGGGAGAACACGGTCACTTTCGGTATCGGGCCGGCCGGAACCGGCAAGACCTACCTGGCGATGGCGGCTGCGGTCGAGAGCCTCGTTTCTGGAGCAGTGCGGAGGATCGTGCTGACTCGGCCGGCCGTCGAAGCAGGCGAAAGGCTGGGGTTCCTCCCCGGCGACCTCGCCGCCAAGGTCGATCCTTATCTGCGCCCGCTCTACGACGCACTGTGGGACATGCTGGGACCAGAGGAGACCACCCGTCTGATCGAACGGGGAACCATCGAGATAGCCCCGCTCGCTTATATGCGAGGACGGACGTTGAACGACTCTTTCGTGATCCTGGATGAAGCGCAGAACACGACGCCGGAGCAGATGAAGATGTTTCTCACCCGGCTCGGCTTCAACTCCAAGATGGTCGTCACCGGCGATACCACTCAAACCGATCTCCCATCCCAGCAACAGTCCGGCCTCATGGTGGTGGGCAAGATCCTGGCCGACATCGACGGTGTGGCATTCATAGAACTGAGCAGTCGCGACGTCGTGCGTCATCGGATCGTCGCTTCCATCGTCGAAGCCTACGAGCGATTCGAACGGGAGACGGGCGGACGATCATGAGGCGGCCGACCGTGCTGCGGCTGGCCGTTTTCGCTGTCATGACGCTGGCGGCCTGGGGGGTCATCTCCTTCGGAGGCAACCCCGAGAACCCCGACAACCTGGCCGTGAATCAGGTGGCATCCCGCGACTACGAAGTCGCCCGAGCGGGAGCAGTCCTCGACCAGGCGCGGTTCGAGGATGCCCAGGAAGCTGCCCGCAACCAGGTGGAGCCGGTCACGGAGCTCCAGCCGGACGTGGAAGAGGCGGTCCTCGACCGCATCGACAGCTTCTTCGCCGACATCAGCGCCGCCGTCCGCGGCGAGTACGTGCCGGAGAACGGCACCGTGCCGACCCCACCCGGGTCCCCGCCGGTCGACGGGACCACAGTCCCGACGACGGTGCCGGAGGACACGACCACCACGACGTCGACCACGACGACGGTGCCCGAGGAGGAAGAGGAGACTCCCGAAACCACCGTGCCGGCTACCACGGTGCCTCCGGGCGAGGTCCTAGTGGAGGGCTTCCTGTTCATCGACTCCGACGGCAACGGTGAGTTCGATCCCGAGCCACCCGAGGACGCCGAGCGGGGCGACATCGGAGACCGCCCGTTGCCGGCCGTGAGTGTCTCCCTGCGCTCGGCGGTGCGCGTCAACCAGACCGAGACCGGGTCCAACGGCCGGTTTGCCGCCACGGCGAGCGAAGGCGAGATCGTCGTCACGGTCGACCCCAACGACCCCGAGTTCCCGGATTTCGAGGTGTCGACGGGAGAACTCGAGCAGACGATCGAATGCTCGGCGGGCACCTGTGAGATCGAGCCGATCGGGTTGCACCCCAATACCCTCTCCGTCGAAGAGGTCGTGGCGTTGATCGGCCCCAGCACCCTGGTCGACGACGACGCCATCGCCACCCTGGCGGCCCTCGCTCGGGAGGACGTGGTGAGGACGGCAGCCGGCGAGCAGTCCCGGCTCGCCGTGGTGCGGGGGGAGACCATCCGCCATGCCCGGAGCTTCTTCGGTCAGCGCATATACGACGTCCCGACCGAGGGCGGTATCTCGATCGACGAGGCGACGCTCGAGGCCGCCGAAAACCCACCATTCATCTTCTACACCGACTCCGGTCAGCGTGACGAAGCGGCCGGCCGAGCGGCGGGGGAGATAGTGTCGACCTTCCTCCAGCCCAACTGGGCGGTCAACGAAGAGGCCACCGAGGCGGCTCGAGAGGCAGCGGCCGCAGAGGTGGCCAACAACCAGCAGGACTACGAGGTCCTGTTCCAGGAAGGCGAGATCATCGCCGCCGAGGGAACCCGGCTCAGTCAACTACAGATCGACGCCATCCGCCAGCTCGGTGACGTGTTCGATCCCATCCAACGCGAAGGCGGCCTGCTGGCTGTGCTGGCGATCCTGGCTGGTGTGCTGGCGTTGTACCTACATCGCTTCCGCCCCGAGTTTTGGGCGCGGCCGAGGATGGTGGCGCTGCTGGGAATCCTGATCGTGATGGCGGCCGGTGCGGTGCGAGGCACCGTCGCTCTGGCCGAGGCCTCGAGTTGGTACGTGCTTCCGGCGGTGGCGTTCGGTCTGATGACGGCCGTGTTGTTCGATTCGCGCATCGGGGCCCTCATGGCGCTGTCGATGGCCATCCTCACGGCCGTCGGCACCCGAGATCCCGGGGTCACCGTCTATGCGCTTCTAGCGACCATGGCACCCATTCCCTTCGTGTCGTCCGTGTCGACCAGGCGGGCGTTCCGCAATGCTGCCGTGTATTCGGCCATCGCCACCGGTCTCATCGCTGCCGCGACTTCCTGGTTCTTCCACGTCAGCCCCGACGACGACACGCTTCTCACCATCGGTGTGTCTTCGGCCTGGGCTTTCGGGGTCTCTCTCGCTGCCGCACTCGTCGGCCTCGCCCTCCTCCAGTTCTTCGAGGCAGCATTCGACATCACCACCACCCTGACGTTGCTGGACCTCACTGACCGGAACCACGCTGCCTTGCAACTCCTCCAGGAAAAAGCCTTCGGCACCTTCAACCACTCGCTGATGGTGGGGACGCTGGCGGATGCCGCCGCCCGTGCCATCGGAGCCGATCCGTTGTTGGCGCGTGCCTCGGCCTACTACCACGACCTGGGAAAGACGGAGAACCCGACGATGTTCATCGAGAACCAGTTCGGGATCGCCAATCCCCACGACGAACTGACTCCGGAGGAGAGTGCCGAGATCATCCGTCGCCATGTCACCGACGGCATTCGGCTCGCCAAGAAGTACGACATTCCCTCCGAGGTCGCCGAAGCGATCGTCAGCCATCACGGGGACGGGATCATGCGCTTCTTCTACGAAAAGGCCCGGGAGACCGACCCGGGGACAGATCCCGACCGCTTCCGCCACATCGGTCACAAGCCGAGGACGGCGGTCACGGCCATCATCATGCTGGCGGATGCGCTGGAGGCGTCGTGTCGGGCGGTGTTCCAACACGAGGAGCCCACTCCCGACGCCATCGAGAAAGTCGTCAACCGGGTCATCGACGAGAAGATGAACGACGGCCAGCTCTCGGAGTCGCCACTCACCCTGGCTCAGCTCACTCAGATGAGAAAGGCCTTCCTCAGTTCCCTGGTCGGCCACTATCATCAACGCATCGCCTATCCGAACTTTCCCGGTAGCTGATTCACTCACCGCAGATGGACGATCCTTCCAGTCGAAGACCCAGAGCCGGCCGAGAAGCCGGCATTTCGCCACCCACGGTCGGTGATCGGACTTGAACGTGTTCGTCGCCGACGAGCAGTCCGAACGAGTGGACGTCGAGGGCTTACGTCAGTTGGCAGCCTTCGTCCTGGAGTCCGAGCGCTGCCCACCCGAGACCGAAGTGGCCCTGATCCTGGTGGGCGATGACGAGATGTCGGAGTACAACGCCCGCTTCCTCGAGAGGACCGGGCCGACCGACGTGATATCGCTCCCGGTGGAAGAGCTGGTGGCGGGTCGTCCGCCTGGAACTCTGCCCGGCGGACCACCGCCTCTCCTGGGAGATGTGATCTTGGACCCGGCTCACATCCGGCGGCAGGCAGAGTCCCTGGCGGTCGAGTTCGACGATGAGTTGGCGCTGATGGTCGTGCACGGGATCCTGCATCTCCTCGGCTACGACCACGGCGACGACCGCGACGCCGAGATCATGGAGACGCGTGAGCGGGAGA
Source organism: Acidimicrobiia bacterium (assembly GCA_035304485.1). Lineage (GTDB taxonomy): Bacteria > Actinomycetota > Acidimicrobiia > Spongiisociales > ZC4RG35 > ZC4RG17. Next base: position 35,895 of record DATGPZ010000016.1, read on the forward strand.
TCCTGGCGGCTACCGGGAGAAGCCGGCGGTGACACCCGTCTTCGCATTCATCGCCATCGTGGCGGCGTTCGTGAGCGGCTGGTTGCGGGCGGCTGGTTCGGCTGTGTCCCAGATCCCGCGGGCGGATGCCCACCACGACGCCGCCGAAGGTCGGCGTGGCGCCCGGCGGGTGGCGGACCTGCTGGACGACCGTCCCCGTCTGGTCTCCTCCGTCGGCATGGTCTGCAGCGGGATGTTGATCCTGGCGGCCGCTTCCGCCGTCGCGGCCGCATCCTCCACCGAGAACTGGCTGGTCGTCGTAGTCGTGGTGGCGGTCCTGCTCGGTGTCGGAGATATCCTCCCGCGGTTGCTGGGCCGTCGCTTCCCGCGGCCGGTGGCGTATGCCTCGTCACCGCTGCTCACCTTCGCCGTGGGGTTGGGTGGATGGGCGGCGGAACGCCCGCTCGACGACAACGGCAACGGTGTCGACAGCGGAGAAGACGTCGACGACGACGAGGAGGAACTGGCGCTCATCTCGTCCGTCCTCCGCTTCTCCGAGACGATCGTCCGCGAGGTCATGGTCCCGCGCCTGGACATGGTGACCGTCGATGTCGACGCCACCGCCGACGAACTCGCTGCCGCGTCGATCGAACATGGTTTCTCCCGGTTCCCGGTGATGGACGAGGACGAGGTGGTGGGCGTCGTCCTCGTCAAGGATCTGTTGCCGGGCCTGGTGGCCGGCCACGACTCGCCGGTGACAGTCAGATCCGTTATGCGACCGGCCGTCTTCGTTCCCGAGGTGAAGCAGATCGCCGACTTGTTGACAGAGATGCGCGCCAGCAAGACACATATGGCGATCGTCGTCGACGAATTCGGCGACATCGCCGGCCTCGTCACCATCGAGGACCTACTCGAGGAGCTGGTGGGGGAGATCAGTGACGAGACCGACGAAGAAGAGGTGTGGGTCGAGCCTCTCGGTGTAGGGCGCTGGCGGGTGGACGCCCGCCTCTCGGTCGAGGACTTGGCGCGACTGCTCGACGCAGAGCTGCCGGAAGGAGACTGGGACACCGTCGGCGGTCTGGTGTTGGGTCTGGCTGAGCGGGTGCCGGAGGAAGAAGAGACCTTCCAGGTCGACTCCGCCTCGCTGTCGGTGGCGCGTATGCAAGGTCGCAGGGTGGCGGAAGTGGTAGTGACAGCTGGATCCGCGAAACGGAGCGACTCTTGAGATCCGGTTTCGTGTCGGTGGTCGGTCGGCCCAACGTGGGCAAATCGACCCTGGTGAACCGGCTGGTCGGTCACAAGGTGTCCATCACGTCTTCGCGACCCCAGACCACTCGCTCCACGATTCGGGGTGTCCTCACTCGAACGGACGAGTCCGGGGAACCGCAGTGGCAGATGGTGCTCGTCGATACCCCGGGCCTCCACAAACCGCGCACCGAATTGGGCTCGCGCCTCAACCGGCTGGTGTACGGATCACTCGGCGAAGCCGATGCCGTCGTGTTCGTGATCGATGCCACCGAGCCGATCGGGCCGGGAGACCGTCTGATCGCGGAGCGGGTGTCGGAGGTCGACGCTCCTGTGGTCCTCGCGGTCAACAAGATCGACGCCGCCGGGAGGGCCCAAGTGATCACTCAGCTCTCGGAGGCCGCCGCCTGGGACTTCGCGGCCTACGTTCCGGTGTCGGCACTGGAAGGTGACGGATTGGATGCGCTCGTCACCGAACTCGAGCCACTCCTTCCCGAGGGCCCTCTGTACTTCCCACCGGATCAGTGGAGTGACCAGCCCGAGAGTCTGGTGATCGCGGAGTTGATCCGTGAAAAGTTCCTGGAGCGACTGCGAGATGAGCTGCCCCACTCGCTGATGGTCCGGGTGGAGGACATGGATGAGCGGGACGACGGCCTCCTCACGATCCACGCCGATGTGATCGTGGAGCGGAAGAGTCAGCGCGGAATCGTCATCGGCAAGGGCGGCTCGCTGCTCCAGGTGGCCGGGTCCGAAGCGCGTCAGGATCTGGAGCGGCTCTTCGGGACCCGCGTCAACCTCCAGCTTCAGGTCACCGTGGAGAAAGACTGGCAGCGACGCCCCGTCCTGCTCGATCGCCTCGGATTCCAGGATGCCTGAGCTCTAGCCTGGAAGTCGTGGTCGATCTAGCAACCACCTCGCTCCTCGCCGAGCTGGCGGCAGAGGAACGGTTGGCGGAAGCCAACCTGTTGCTGGCACGGTTCGTGCGTCCCAGTCTCGACCCTCGACCCGTCCTGGAACGGATCGAGGAGATGGCAGGACGGGTGGAACATCCGACGCATCTGGCCCTCCGGCGGGTCATCTCGATCCAGGAGGGGATCGGGGGCAACGTCGACGACTATCACGATCCCGACAATCACTTCCTCGACACCGTCCTGGCGAGTCGAAGGGGAATTCCCATTTCGTTGTCGGTACTGTGGATCGAGGTCGGGCGCCGGGCCGGGATCGAGATGGAAGGCGTCGGCATGCCCGGTCATTTCCTGGTGTACGCCGGCGGTCAACTGGTCGATCCGTTCCACTACGGGGAGGCCATCGGGTTCGAGGAGGCGGCCCGGCTGGTCTCGGACGCTCTCGGCGGGGAGCCGCGGGCCGATCGCAGCTGGTTCGAGCCCGTCGATGCCGTGACGATCGTCCGGCGAATGCTGCTGAACCTGGAGGTGCTGTATCGAGATCGCGGCGAGCCGCACCGGCTGGAGTGGGTCGATGCCTGTCTCCAGGCGCTCCCCGGTTAGACGAGACTCTCCACGGCAGCGGCGAGCTCGGTGTCCTTCTCTGTGATGCCGCCCTCGGAGTGAGTGGACAGACGCAGCGTGACTCGATTCCAGCGGATGTCGATGTCGGGGTGATGGAAGGCGCGTTCCGCCTTCAAGCCGACCGCCACCACGAACGACAGGGCTTCAGTGAAATCCTCGAAGGAAAAAGTGCGCACGAGCGAGTCGCCGTCGATTTCCCAGCCGTCGTGCTCGGACAGGAAATCCTCCAATTGGGTCGTTTCGAGCAGGGCCACGCACCCATCATGCCACGATGGCTACGCCTGAACCCGTGGATCCTGCACGG
>DATGPZ010000017.1:0-26708 GCA_035304485.1 Acidimicrobiia bacterium
GTCCGTGCAGGCGAGGCGCTCCTGGAACAAGAGAGCATCGACCCTTCCGAACTCGACGCGGTGGTCTACTTCGGCTCCACCTTCAAGGACTACCAGGTGTGGCAGGCCGCCCCCCACGTCGCCCATCGGCTCGGCGCCGACCGGGCCTTCGCACTGGAGTTGGACTACGTTTCGTGCGGTTCTCCCGTGGCGGTACGCGTCATCCGGGATCTCCTGCGAGCAGAGCCTGAACTCCGCAACGTGCTGGCGGTGGCCGCCTGCCGGGAGTCGTACCTCCTCGACTACACCAACGAGAGATCACGGTTCATGTTCAACTTCGGGGACGGGGCCGTGGCCGCCCTGTTTCGGGGCGACGACCGCCGCCACGAGGTGGCAGGCGCCCACATGGTCACCGACGGCTCGTTCTCGCTCGACGTCAAGGTTCCGGCGGGAGGATCCGTGGAGCCGGCGTCGGAGCTGACGGTCGATGACCGGCGCCACTTCCTCGACGTGCCCGATCCGCTGTCGATGAAGGACCGGCTCGACCCGGTCACGTTGCCGAACTTCGTGGCTGCCGCCGAGGGTGCGATGAAACGGTCCGACGCCACCCTCGACGAGGTGTCGCTCCTGTGCGGCATCCACATGAAACGGTCGATGCACGAGCAGGTGTGCGACGCTCTCGGCATACCCACAGAACGTGCCGTCTATCTGGACGACACCGGGCACATGAGCGGAGTGGATCCCCTGTTCGGCCTCGATCGGGCCCAAAGGCAAGGTCGCCTCGAGAGCGGGGACCTGATCCTGTTGCTGGCTGCCGGCACCGGCTACACGTGGGCGGCGGCCTGCATCCGTTGGTGAAGAAAGGAACACCATGGCAGTGACCGCATCGATCATCGATACTCCCCGGTTGGCGACCTTCGTTCGCCAGGCGGGCGAACCCGGACGACCGGTGGTCGTCCTGGTGCACGGCAACGTCTCGTCGAGCCTCTTTTTCGAAGACCTGATGGAGGAGTTGGCCGACGACTTCCACGTGATCGCTCCCGACTTCCGCGGCTTCGGCGGGTCGGAGCGGAAGGCGATCGATGCCACCCGCGGCATGCGTGACTTCTCCGACGACCTCGATGCCCTCGTCGAGACGATGGGCCTGGCCACTCCCCTCCACCTGTTGGGATGGTCGGCCGGCGGAGGAGTGGTGATGCAGTACGCCCTCGACCGTCCCGAGCACGTCGCCTCGATCGTTCTCGAGTCGGGCATGTCTCCCTACGGTTTCGGGGGCACCAAGGACGTCGCCGGAACACCGGTCACGGACGACTACGCCGGCTCCGGGGGCGGCACCGCCAATCCGAACTTCGTGGAGTCGCTGCGCCGGAAGGATGCCTCCGAAGATCCCGCCGGAGCGCGCGCCACGATGCGGTCGTTCTACGTCGCCGACGGATTCACGTTCGATCCCGAGACGGAGGACCGCTACGTCGAGGCCATGCTGGAGATGGCGGTGGGCGACGATGTCTATCCCGGTGACATGACTCCTTCGGACAACTGGCCGGGTGTGGCCCCCGGGACGACCGGAATGAACAACGCCATCTCTCCCAAGTACCTGGATCTGTCTGCCTTCGGAGACCTGTCGCCCGCACCCCCAGTCCTGTGGATCCGCGGCGACTCCGACCAGATCGTCTCCGACACGTCGGTCTTCGACTTCGCCTACCTCGGCCAACTCGGGGCGGTCCCCGGTTGGCCGGGCCCGGACGCATGTCCTCCCCAACCGATGGTGTCCCAGTTGCGGGCGGTCCTGGAGCGCGGGGGCAACTATCGGGAATCGGTCTACGAGACCTGTGGCCATTCACCGCACCTGGAAAAGCCCGAGCGATTCACCGCCGACGTCCGATCCTGGTTCTCTTCATCCTGAACCTCATCGACGAGGCGCCGGGGGAGGACGTGACCACACCCCTCCACATCTCGGTCGAGGAAGCCCAGGAGGCGGTCGACAGCCTCGTCCAGCGTGGACCCATGTCGGACTCCAACAACCTCAGCCACCTCGGACGGGCCGAGCTGGCCCAGTCACGCCAACGGGTGCGTCAGGCCACCGCGAAGATCCTCGAGGAGATCCGGCCAGGGGACGCCACGATCTGCCGCCTGGTGCTCGACGACGTCCGCCGGAGGGCGAGAGACCTGCTTTCCCCGACCGGCTGATCACCGAGCCACATCGACCGGTGGCCTTGCCACGGGGTCATTCAAATCCCGGGGAGGGGCCGCCGCAGCCACCATCATGACGGTGCGCGATTCGAGGGAGATCCAAATGACGCTGTACCAATGGCTCGTGCTTGCGCACATCCTCGCCGCCATCATGTGGGTCGGGGGCGGGATCATGGCACTCGCCACTTCGCGCCAGATGGAGAAGGCAGGTGATGCGGCAGGGCGAGCCTACGCCTCATTCGAGGTCTGGGCTGGTCAGCGGATCTTCGGCCCGGCTTCGGTCTCGGTGATCCTGTTCGGCATCTTGATGGTCTGGCAGAGTGATGCATGGTCGTTGGGTCAGACCTGGGTGTGGCTGTCGCTCGTGCTGGCTGTGCTCTCGTTGCTGATCGGTGGCCTCTACTTCGGACCGGAGTCGGGTCGGCTGGCGAAGATGATGGCCGAACGGGGACCGGGCGACGCCGAGGTGGTCCGCCGACGGTCCCGGCTGGCCACCATGCAGAACCTCGACGTCGTCTTGATCCTGGTGATCGTGGCCCTGATGGTCTTCAAGCCCGGCGCCTGAACCGCCCCTGTCGACCGGTCAGCTGGAAGGCCGACCAGTTTCCAAGCCGTCTGCCACGGCCACTCATCGATCATCTGAGGGGCGAGGTCGAGGTTTGGCCATCGATCGGGCGAAACCGAGCGATTCCACCAGATCCAACACCTCCAGTTTGGCTTCGGCGTCAACCCCCGGTCACCAAGCTTTCGGCTCGGGTGATCGAAGGATCGGCCTGAGGGGCAGCGAAAGGCGGTGTTGAAGGCTTCGGTCACTCACGACTCGGGGCAGCATCGCCTGGAACTGCTCGGCGACCGAGCTGCCGTCGATGGTCGCCGGTGGACCGGAAGGGTCGAGCCGGGGTCACGTCGATGACGACGTTGGCTCTCGGTTCCTCCGCCAACTCGTCGGTGACCTCCAGCGCCGGGAACGGCACGGCCAGGATCACCATGGAGGCGTTGGCGACCGCCTCCCGATTGTCGGAGGCCGCCTGGGCCTCTGACTTCTGTGGCACGGGCTCAGCGTCAGCGGGGTCGCTGGAGCTGACGACCACCGAATAGCCGGCATTGCTGCCCGAACCGGTCGGGGCCTGTCCCACGTTCCCGGCTCCGATGATGACGACGGCCGTTCCACTCTTCGTCGTCGCCCATCGCAGCTACCCGTACTGCGCCGAGCTAACCGGGACGGGCAGCCGCCGACCGGAGACGGTCGGCGAGGTTCGCCACCGCCTCCCGCACCTCGTCGGGTTCCAGCAGCGTCCAGGAGCACGGGAGACCGGCCAGGTACCGCGCCAGCCATTCGGGCTCGTCGGCACCGATGCGCATCACGGTTCCTTCCCCATCCTCTTCCAGCACGCCGACCGTGGGTGAGATCAACCGGCGCGCCACCTCGAGCGGGACATGCAGCATCACCCGGCCCTGGAGTCGATAGACATTCACCGCCAGGCCCTCGGCCACGAAAGCGGCCGGATCGGGAGACTCCCGGTGCTCGAACCGCATTCCCGTGGGATGGACATCTCGCATCCGGTCGACCCGGAAGCTGCGCCAGTCCTCGCGGTCTCGGTCCCAGGCGAACAGGTACCAGCGCCTTCCTCCGTGGACGAGGCGGTACGGCTCCACGTGCCGCTCCGATTCCCGGCCTGACCCGTCCACGTACGTGAAGCGCATACGTTCGGGGGTCCGACTGGCTTGGGCGATCGTCACCAGGGCGTGGACATCGAGTGGTCCGTCAGAAGTGAATCCGCCACCCAATCTGACGGTCGCCTCGGTCAGTACCTGGATCCGAGCCCGGAGGCGCTCGGGAAGCACCTGCTCGATCTTGGCGAGAGCCAGCAGGGCTGGATCCTCGAAACCAGGGAGCCCACCGGCGGCCGCCGCCCGCAACCCCCAGGCCACTACCACGGCTTCGTCCTCGGTGAGGAGGAGCGGAGGAATGGCCCCGCCGGCCACCAGTCGATAGCCGCCGTAGCGACCGGGAGTCGCCTCCACTGGATAGCCGAGTTCCCGCAGGCGGTTGATGTCGCGCCGCAGTGTCCGACCGGTCACCTCCAGGCGCTGTGCGAGTTCCTCGCCCGACCAGTTGGGCCGGGCCTGGAGCATCGCCAGGAGTTGCAGCAGACGGGCCGTGGTCTCCATCCCGACCATTCTTGCTATGTGGACATGACCTGTCCACATAGGTTTGTAGTTTCACCTTTGTAAGCAACCGGAGGAGACCGGTGATGTACAACCCGATCCTCGCCGAGGCGATGGCCAAGGCACTGATCCAGGACCGACTGGCGGAGGCGGCAGCTTCCCGCCGGGTGCCTCGCATCCGGCGGCGGCTCCGCCGCCGTCAGCTCGAGATCGGCGTCTCCCCCGACATGCTCTCGATCGGCGTTTGAGCGCCGTTCTCTCCCGACCCGGGCTCCGGCCGTGTTCCAAACCGGCAGGTAATAGGATCGAATCCAGCGAACGGAGAGGGACATGGATCAGAGCCTGGTCGGGGATTGGACGACGGGCTGGAGAGAGTTCTCGATCGTCGCCGATTCAGGGGCGCTGTGGCTCCGCTGTCCCGCCGCCCCGCCAGGATTCGAAGCCAGGTTGGTCGACGTGGCCCCCGGTCGTGTCCGCATCGAGGGAGGGCCGCTCCACGGGGCGGAGATCGTCGTCGAAGAGGAAGGCGACTTCTCGCTGGGAGGGCATCGGCCCCTCGAACGGCTCGACCGACCCGCCGAGGCCGGACCGGGATGGGGCATGATGGCACCGGCCGAGGAACTCGAGCCCGACGAAATCGAGACTTTCCAGCATCTCTGGACCTGGCTGGCCCACCCGTCACGCGCTCCCGAGGTCGATCTCGGAGGATGTGATCTGTATCGCTTCGTTCGGTGGCTGGACCGCAATGGTCTCGCTTTGTTCCACGGTGACGAACGCATCGACCTCGATCGCCTCCCACCGACCGATTGGCCCGCGGCCTCTCACGGCGAACCGGAAGCCGGCGAATTCGTCTACGCCACCGCCGACGCCTTGTGCTCCATGTTTCTCGCCATCGTGGACCCCGAGTCCACCGGCCGGTCAGCCATCCAGAGAGTGGAGCACTTCCGTTCGCTGGAAGGCGACGAGGTCGACATCTACCAGTTCCACTACACGGGGGGCGAATCGTCCACCTGTCTTCGACCTGGTGGCCTCTACCTCCTTCCGCGTGACCGGTTTCGACCCCTGTCGATCTACCCGGGCGGGCCGATCTCGACGGAGTGGGTCAGCCTGGAGCCGGTCACGCCACTGGCTTGCCTGGTGACCACCCCCGGCGACTTCCCGTTCACCGACAGGTTCGTCGTCTCCGCATGACCGGCCCGCTTCAAAGGGTTCCCGGGCTACCGTGGCCCCTCACACCGGATCACGGAACATGACCGCAGAACTCACCCCTGCCATCCCCGATTTCGAGCAGCACCGCCGGGAACTGACCGGCTACTGCTACCGGATGCTGGGCTCGTCCTTCGACGCCGAAGACGCCGTCCAGGAGACGATGACACGTGCCTGGCGGGCATTCGACCGATTCGAGGGCCGGGCGTCGGTGAGGACGTGGCTGTACCGAATCGCCCACAACATCTGCCTGGACATGATGCGAGCCGGCAACCGCCGGGCCCGGCCCATGGATCTCTCCACCGCCGGAACCGCCGCCTCGCCGGTGGGAGAACCCTTGGCGGCAACGACGTGGATCGAGCCGATCCCCGACGACCGCGTCTTCGAGAGCGGTAACGACCCCGCGGACCAGGCGGTCACCAGGGATTCGGTGCGACTCGCGTTCGTGGCGGCACTCCAGCACCTGCCTCCTCGTCAGCGGGCCGTGCTGATCCTCCGGGAGGTGCTCGGTTGGCGAGCCAGAGAAGTGGCCGAATTGCTCGATACCACGGTGGCTTCCGTCAACAGCGCCCTCCAGCGGGCCCGAGTCACCCTGGCTGACCAAGACCTAGACGACCTCCGCGCCTCGGGCAGCGCCGACGACGTCGAGCTGCTCGAACGCTATACCCGCGCCTTCGAGAGCTACGACTTCGACACCCTGACGGATCTCATCGCCGAAGACGCCGTCCAGTCGATGCCACCGCTGCCCCTCTGGCTCCAAGGACGCAACGAGATCTTCGCCTTCTGGGATGGGCCCGGCGCGGGTTGCCGCGGTTCCCGCCTCATCCCGAGCCGCGCCAACGGTCGACCCGCCTTCGGTCAGTATCGGAGATCAGAAGACGGCAGCTACAGCCCGTGGGCCCTGCAGGTCGTCGAAGTCGAGAACGGCCGGATCGCCGAGATGACCTTCTTCCTCGACACCGAGCGCGTGTTCCCGATGTTCGGGCTGCCTCTCGGCCTCTAGCCGCTCAGCCGGCGATGAGCTTCGACCAGAGCTGCGACCGTGGCGTCTACGTCGTCCGGTCCCGTCAGCCAATGTGACACCGAGATCCGGATCGCAGGTTCCCCCATCCACATCGTGCCGGTCGGATAGGCGACTCCCGACTCCTGGACCGCAGCGAGCACTCGAGGTGTATGGGGATCGGCACTCCCCCCTGAATCTCGGAACCTGACCAGAACCTGGTTGAGCTGCACCTCGTTCAGGACCTCGACGCCCGGCTCCCCCGACAAGGCGTCCGCGTAGCGTCGGGCCATGGCCACGTCCCGTTCGATCAGTTCGACGATGCCGTCCCGCCCCAGAGCCTTGATCGTGGCATAGACGGGAGTGGCTCGGGCTCGACGGCTCATCTCCGGGTTCCAGTCGATCGGGTTGCGGTCCTCGCCCCCGTCCGGCAGGTAGTCGGCCCGGAGGGTGAGGGCTCGGCGGTGGGCATCCGGGCGGGAAGTGATGGCGATACCGCAGTCGTAGGGAGTGTTCAGCCATTTGTGGGCATCGGTGGACCAGGAGTCGGCCGCCTCGATCCCTTCGAACAGCGACCGGAGGGTGGGCGACGCCAGTGCCCAGAGGCCGATGGCGCCATCGACGTGGTGCCATACCGCCCCCTCCGGCAGGCGTCGCCGGACTGCGGTGAGGATCTCGTCGATCTCTCGGAATCGGTCGATCCCGCCCGTGTTGACATCGCCGGCCTGGCTGCAGACGATCAGCGGACCATCCACATCCTGCACCGCCTCGCGCAGGGCCTCCGGGACGATCCGTGCGTTGGCGTCGCTCGCGACCCGCACCGCTGTCCCGTGCCCGAAGCCGAGTATGCGCAACGCTTTCGATACGGTCGAGTGAGCGTGTTCTCCGGTCACCACCGTGATGGGAGGTGCACCGGCCAACCCCTGGGCGTCGACGTCGTATCCGTAGGCTGCGGTCACCCCACTCCGGGCAGCGGCGAGGCACACCAGGTTGGCGACTTGCCCACCGGTGACGAAGCCGATCCCGCTGTCCGGCGGAAGATCGGTCAGCTCCAGGATCCAGCGGGCGGTCAGGTTCTCGATCGCCGCCAGGGCAGGAGTGGGCTCGGCCATGGCGGTGTTCTGATCCCAGGCGGCCGTCAGCCAGTCGGCAGCCACCCCCGCCGGAGTGGCACCCCCGATCACCCAGCCGTGGAAGCGAGGCGAGTTCATGGCTATGAGCCCGGGTTCGGCCAGGGCGGCGAGCTCTTCGATGACCTTCTCGGGCGGGGAAGGCCGCGAAGGGATGGGCATGTCGAACCGCCGCGTCATCTCCGCCAGGTCGGCGCCCGGCCGAATCGGACGCTCGTCGACGCTATCCAGCCAGCGCAGAGCCGCCGCATGGGCTCGCTCGAGGGCCGATGCCCAGTCGGGTTTCGCCGTTCCAGGCGGCTGTCGATCAACGGGAGACGTCATCCGATGGGACCTGTCGTCGATCTATGGGGACCTGGAGTCGCGCCCACCCCCGCGCCCGAGTGGTCCGGGGAGCGGGCTTCGAACCTGTGGCTTCCACCGGCCGATGGTACTCGGCTGCCTTCTTCCGCCCTCCACCAGATTCTCGGTGTCCGCCGACTACCTTGCAATCGTGCTGATACCGGACCAGGAACGACGGCGACGGCTGATACGCCGCCATCACCTGGCGGCATCGGCCACCACACCGAAGGAAGCGGTCAGCAGTGTGGCTGCCTTCCATTCGACCGACCCCATCACCCCCTATCTCGGCATGCGCGCTCGAATTCGGGGATTCACCATCGCCGACCTCGACCGGGCTCTGTGGGACAGCCGGGAACTGTGGCGGCTCCACGCCATGCGCCGCACCCTCTTCATCGTCCCCGTCGAGCACGCGCCTCACTTCCTGGTGGGAACGAGTCGGGAGATCGCTCGCAAGGAACGGAGCCGGCTCCTCGGCTGGCTGGAGGCGACCATGCCCCGACAGCGAGCCGAGACGTGGCTCGACGAGCTGGCGGATCGAACCGTCGAGTTCCTCTCTCAGGGCGGTGAATGGAGTACCACGGACCTGACCTCCCAGGTTCCGGGGATGGCCACAGAGATCGAGATCGGATCCGGGCGATGGGCCACGACGACTCCCGTTTCTAGCCGACTCCTCCTCCTGACAGCGATCGAAGGACGGATTCTCCGCACCCGTCCGGCAGGAACCTGGCGCTCGTCCCAATACCGGTGGGCGGCGACGTCCTGGTGGTGGTCCGACCCGCCCGTCCTCGATGGGTCGGAAGTCGAAGCTCGCAGGGAGACACTTCGACAGTATCTGGCGAGTCACGGCCCGGCGACCATGAACGACGTGCGGTGGTGGACGGGGTGGAAGGTGTCCGACATCCGAGCGGCCCTGGCGACCCTCCCGACGACGACGGTCGAACTCGAATCGGGTGACGAAGGTCTCATCTTGGCAGACGACCTAGAGAGCGAGGACCCGCCACCGTCACCGGTCGTGGCATTCCTGCCGGGGCTCGATCCAACTCCCATGGGATGGAAGGAACGAAATTGGTACTTGGGAAAGCATGGACCGCTGGTCTTCGACCGCAACGGCAACGTCGGGCCGACCGTCTGGGTGGACGGCAGAATCGTCGGCGGCTGGGCGCAGGATCGGGACGGTACGGTGGTCTACCGGCTGCTGGAGGAGATCGACGCCGATGCTGCCGCCCGGGTGGCCGAGGAGGCCGAGGCACTGACGGCCTGGCTCGACGGTCAGGTCGTATCGACCCGATTTCCGTCCCCGCTCGAGAAGGAGCTGGCCCCGCGTTGACCGCGCTTCTCTCACGCGTCACCGGGGTGTCATACTCGCGGCCATGAAGGTGAAGCGAATGGGACACGCCGCCCTGTTGATCGAAACCGGCTCCGATCGAATCCTGGTCGATCCGGGCGGCTTCTCCGACGACTGGCACGGCCTGGAGGGCCTTTCCGCCATCCTCGTGACGCATCAACACGCCGACCACGTCGACGCCGCCAACCTCGCCGGACTCGTGGCCAACAACCGTGACGCTCGTGTGCTGGTGGAAGAGTCGGTGGTTCCGATCCTCGACTCCGAGGGGGTGCCTTCCGAGAGCACTCGTCCCGGCGACCGCCACGCCTTCGGCGACCTGGAAATCGAGGTCGTCGGTGGGCGCCATGCCGTCATCCACGAACGACTCCCGTTGGTAGGAAACGTGGGCTTCGTATTCGACGAGGGCGGCGGGGCCCGGCTCTACCACCCCGGAGACTCCTACGACTATCCGCTGGAAGGAGTCGACGTCCTGGCCTTGCCTCTGACCGCACCGTGGGCCCGGGTGGAGACGACCGTCGACTTCTTGGAGGCAGTGGCGCCGTCACGGGCGTTCCCGATCCACGACGCCATCGTCAACGACACGGGATGGAACCTGTACATGCGGATGGCGGGACAACTGGGGGGCGAGGACGTGGACCTGATCCACGTCGATCCCACCGGAGAGATCGAGATCTGACTCAGAACCGGAGGGCGGCCGCCGCCCAGTGGAAGCCGGCTCCGAAGGCCGACATGATCACGAGGTCACCGGGCTGGATGCGGCCCTTCTGTCGTGCCTCCCACAAGGCGAACGGCACGGTGGCCGATCCGATGTTGCCGTATGAGGCGATGTTGGAGTAGACCCGATCCGACTCCACTCCCATCGCCTTGGCCACCGCGTCGATGATCCGCTGATTGGCCTGGTGGGGGATGACGAGGGCGACGTCGGCCAGAGTGGATCCGATCCGTTCGAGGACGGCCTTGGCCGAGTCGGTCATCCGCCGGACAGCTTCCCGGAACACCTCCCGACCGTTCATCTCCAGATGGTTGTAGGCACCGCTGTCGATGGCCGCCTGATTGAACGGGTGCCGGGTTCCTCCGGTGCCGAGGGTGAGGATCCCGGTCTTCGATCCGTCCGTCCCGGACACGGCATCCAGAAACTCGGCCTTCCCGCCCTCAGGACCGAGCACCACCGCACCGGCGCCGTCCCCGAACAGCACGCACGTCTCGCGCTCCTCCCAGGAGATGAGACGGGAGATCAACTCGACGCCGACCACCAGTATCCGCTTCGGTTCGACGGCGATCCTCGACCGGGCCACGTCCAGAGCCTGGATCCATCCTGCACACCCGCTCCCGCCCAGGTCGAAGGCGGGGATCTCACGAGCTCCCAGCCGATGTTGCAGGAAAGAAGCGGTATCGGGCGTGTACACCTCTGGAGTGTCGGTGGCGACGATGATCTCGTCGATGTCGGTTCCCTCGAGGCCGGCATCGACCAAGGCCACTCGGGCGGCCTGCTCAGCCAGATCGGCCGTTGCTTCCCCGGGGGCGGCGATGCGGCGTTCCTGGATGCCGGTGCGGGTGCGGATCCATTCGTCGCTGGTGTCGACCAGTGCTGCCCAGTCGTCGTTGGTCATCACACGCTCGGGAACGTAACCACCGAACCCCAGGACGGCTGCAGAGGCGCTCATCTTCCGAGAGTACCGGTTCGGACGGCGGCACCGTATATCACGCTTCCGCCGCCGCCACTAGGACCCGCGCCGCCTGCAGGCACTCTTCGGTGCTCACGTCCCGATGCGTGACCGCCCGAACGACGTCGCCCATGGCCAAGACCCCCACTCCGGCGGCCGCCGCCCGGTCGACGAGCTCGGGTGCCGGGGCGGCATCCTCGTCGAGCCCGAAGATGACGATGTTCGACTCGATCGTCTCCGGCTCGACGCGGATGGCGGCGGAGGTCGCCAGGGTCTCGGCCAGCAACCTGGCGTTGGCGTGATCGGTGACGATGTCGTCCATGTGGTGTTCGAGGGCGTGATCGGCGGCGGCGGCGAAGATCCCGACCTGGCGCATGGCGCCGCCCAGCATTCTGCGGTAACGGCGGGCCCGAGCCACGACTTCGGCCGACCCGGCCAGCATCGAACCGCCGGGAGCGCCCAAACCTTTCGAGAACGCGACCCACACCACATCGAAGGGCTCCGCCAACTCCGCCGGAGTCGCCTCACATGCCACGGCCGCGTTCCAGAGCCGGGCACCGTCGAGATAGGTCGACACACCGGCCTCGGAGGCGACTCGACAGGCGGCTTCCATGACCGTCCGGGGCACCACCACTCCACCGGCCCGATTGTGGGTGTTCTCGAAGCCGATCAGCGTGGTGGGCGGAAGGATGATGTGGTCGCGCGGTTTGATGGCCGCTCCCAGCTCGTCGGCGTCGTAGTAGCCGCGGTCACCGCCCAGTTCGGTGAATTGCACGCCGGCATTGGCACCTCCGGCCCCTGTCTCCGACCAGACCACATGCGCGCCCGCCGCCACGATCACGTCGTCTCCGGGCCGGGTCAGCGTGCGAAGGACGACCTGGTTGGCCATCGTGCCGGTCGGCAGCCACAGCGCGGCCTCCTTGCCGAGCATCGCGGCCACTTTCTCCTGGAGGAGGTTGATGGACGGGTCTTCGCCGAACTGGTCGTCACCCACGGCGGCGCGAGCCATCGCCTCCCGCATGTCCGGACAGGGAACCGTGACCGTGTCGGAACGGAGATCGATCATTCCGGCGAGTGTAAGGGGACCCCGGAGCGATACGCCATGACCACGATCCATCGGCCCGGCAGACGCGGAAGGCGCACAGGCCCGGCATCGAGCGGATCAGCGGCGTTCGAGGAGCCGGTCCCCCGCCAGTCGAAGGGGAACGCCGGGCTCGAAACGCGACGCCAGGGAGGTGTGGAGCTCGACCAACCGGTCCACCCAGGTGTGGTCCTCCGGCTCGTCCTCGACCCAGCCATCACGTTCGAGGCAATCCCACAGGATCTGCCGGAACATATCGGTATCGAGGTCGAGGTCGCCCACCGTGAACGTGGTGGTGGACATACCTGTCGCCAGCCCAGTCATCGCCTGGCCGCAGTCGCACCCAGGGTCGTCGCACGTGATCGGCAGGCGAACCATCTCGCCCTCGATGGTGTACGAAAAGTCGCCATGTTCGGCACCTGCCCGCGTGGCCACGAACAGCCTCATCCCAACTCCCTTTCGGATAACCTTCCCGCCCCGCAGAATACCCCGGACCCGACGACGCTCCAGGGGGTCGATGGACCCAGGCGGGCGCGCTCTGCGGCTCAGGCCATCCGCCTGGCGCGCATGGTGTCCTCTTCCAGACGCCACAACATGGCCGAGAACTCCGGCACCTGGATGTATCGGTAGCGATCCTCCGCTGGGGTGCAGATCCGAGCCAGTTCGCCGCGGTTCCACCAGAACAGATCGCATCCGACAGGCAATGGCGACTCGACGAACGACGAGGCGGTGTGGCTGAGCATGGCGAGGGCGGCATCGGTGAACGACTCGTCGCGGATCTGATGCACCAGGATCTCGTCGCGTGCCGGCACCGCCACGAGGGCGCCGTAGCGCGGAGCGGGATCCAGGTAGCGGTCGATGGCCAACACTCGGGTCGAGGTCCACCGTCCACCGCGGATCGCCAGGTACTGGACGCCGTCTCCCACCGTGAACCGCTCACGTTCGGCCGGCTCGTCCCAAAGCGAACCGCTCCGCGCTCGATTCCAGACCCGATGGGACGGGACGTCCCAGCTCTCCACCACTTCGGTGGTGACGGTCATTCCGAGCTCACCCCGTCGCAGCATGAGCCTCTCCCCCAGCCCGTCCGTCAGGGGTCTTTCCATCAGGGCCCCGTCGAACAGACCGAGGTCGGCGGCCGCCACCACCGCCGACCGCAGATTGGATGCGGCCTCTTCGAAAGTGGCCGGCATCTCGGGGGATGCCTGGAGCAATACCTCGAAGTGGTTTCTGACCGCCTCCTTCCACTCGTGCCGGTCGAAGCGAGCGAGCCGGCGCCGAAGCGGCTCCAACCCGAATATGCGTCCGTCATCGGTATGGAGTCCTTCATCGGTGATGCTCACCTCCACTCCACGCTCCGCCAGGCAAGCCAGGGCGAGTTCCACGATCTGATCGGGGGTGGGGGCTGTGCTCTCCATCTCGTCGACGGTATAGGACAGTCGTCGACGATGGAAGAGGTTCGATTAGATCATGGGAGCTGGAGTGTGGTTCCTGTGAATGTCGCCACCTCCTGGCCGTCTGCTTCGACGGTGACCAGCCAGGTGGCAGGACGACCCGCACGGGGCAGGCCGGGGCGTCCTATCGCCTCCAGACGGTGAGCACGCTCCACGGTTCGTCCCAGAACGAAGTGGGTCGCCACCGCCACCGACGTATGGGCTGCGTTCGAGATGAGGCTCATCACACAGTCGGCCAGAGAGAACATGGCTCCGGCCGATACCCGACCAGATGCATCCAGGTGACGGCGCTCCAGGTCGACGCGCACCACCACCCGGTCTCGCCCCGCCTCGACCAGTTCGGCGCCGAGTGCTGCCGCGAACCGATCCTTCTCCAACAGTTCGTGCATCCGGGCGGATTCTGACACGTTCATGTACTCGGCTGCTCGGACCGGCGACCGGCCACCGACAGAGCGAGAACGGCTCCGACGGCCAGACAACCGGCCACCAACAACCACATGTGATCGAACGACCAGCGCTCGGCCACCACGCCGAGGACGAGTGGCGCCCCGCCCGCCCCGAAGAAGACACCAGCCTGCGTGATAGCCGAACGCGAGGCCGCAGCGTTCCGATCGGAGTCCACCACCGTCGCCGTCATCAGGCCGGGCCAGCCCCAGCCGGTCGCATACGCCGCCATCACCACGACGACGAACAGCACGCCCATCGACAGCGGGACCGCCAGGAACACCAAGGACCCTGCCCCGAGGAGAACGATCAGACCGCTGAGGCTGCCATGACCGCGATCGACCACCAGGCCGGAAGCGATCCGAGCGCCGATGGAGGCTCCGCTCCCTGCGAACTGGAGCCAGCCCGCTTCGGCCTCGTCGAGTCCCGATTCGATGGCTGCGGAGACGAGGAACGTGCCCAGTGCCGCAGCCGCCACCGCTCCCAGCGCCGCTACCGAGGCGAGTCGGCGGAGATCGCTTCGAGCGAGTGCCCGTCCACCCCGAGAGGGGCCGGGGGCGGCATTCGCCTCCGGCTCCGCACGGGGAATGAGGAACCAGACCAGGAGGGCGACGAGAGCCGAGAGCAAGAATGCGGCCCGCCATCCCGCCCGGAGGACGACCACCGGCACCGCCAATCCGGCGAGGAGAGTGGAGGCGGGGATGCCGGCATGCTTGAGACCGAAGACGGTGGCGCTGCGCTGGGGGTCGGTGTGGAGGGCGAGGGCCTGGTTGGCGGCTGGATTGGAGCTTCCGTACATGACGGCCGAGGCGATCAGCAGCAGACCCAGACTCCAGGCGGTGGAGGCCAATGGTGCGACCAGGGCCGTGAGGACGGCAGAGGCGACCACGTTCGTTCGCATGGCACGACGCCACCCCACCCGCTGGACCCACCGGCCGAGCGGAGCGGAGGCAGCCGCCGCCGTCAGGAAGAACGCCCCCGTGATCACACCGAGACCCACCGGGCCCAGACCGAGTTCGGGTCCGATCTGGAAGAAGGCGGCTCCGGTCAGGAACACCGGGAGCGTCGAGATCGTGACTACCAGGATGCAGAGTGCCAGGAGGCGGACCTGGAGCCGGGAACCCATCAAGCCATCGTATGAGCGACTGCGATGGGGGCTGAAAGCACCTGGTCGGGGATCCCGAACGAGTCCACCAGATGGAGAGACTCAGCCGCCACCTCGGCGCACAGGTCCGTGACCAGATCACGGATCTGAGAGGCACCGTTCGACGTCACGAGGCCGGTGGTCAGATAGCCCGCCATGTCCGCCTCCACCCGCGAGAGCGCATAGAGGACAGCGAGTCGCTCGAGCATCTCGCCCAATCCCGAGTCCTCGGCCTCGACCTCCAAGATCCCTTCGAGCACCTCCGCCTCGACGGCCGCCCGCGACACGGCCAGAGCATGAGCCTGGACGTCGAGGAGAGCGGCTGACGCTTCCATGCCGTCGTCGATGCGGGCTCTCATCCGCGCGGCGAGAGTCGCCAATAGGTGGCGGCTGCGCCGGGTGAGCAGAGACGAACAGGTGACCGGATCGTCGAAGTCACCTCCGACCGCCCCCACCACCGGGACCGATTCGGTGACGAAGTCGCCGACCCGATCGATGATCAGCCGCACCATCCTCCCCGGCGTGAGGTCGTCGACACTCGAGCGATGCCCAGTGAGGAGAGCCTTGGCGTGGAGTTGAGCCAGGACCGTGTTGTCTCCCTCGAAGGTGGTGAACACGTCCACGTCCGACATCAGCGGTCCCAAGCGGTTCTCGGCCATGTAACCCTGCCCACCACAGGCCTGGCGGCACTCTGCGACGGTGTCGAGGGCGTGCCAGCTGGCCTGGGCTTTGAGTCCGGCGGCTCGGCCTTCGAGGATGCGGCGCTCCGGACCCGTGTCCCCCGGTTCGCTCTCCAGCGCCACGTAATCGGCCGCCAGCCGGGCGGTGGCGAAGTGGTAGGCGACCGTCGCAGCGAGCCGGGGCATCAGCCGCCGTTGATGACTCCGGTAGTCGATCAGCAGGATCTCCCGACCTCCGTCGTCCGAGAACTGACGCCGGCGGTGGGCGTAGCGGACGGCGATGGCTAGCGCGGTTTCGGCGACCGAGGCGGATGCCATCGCCACCGACACCCGACCTCCGACCAGGGTTCCGAGGGTGGTGAAGAAGCGTCGGGCTGGGCTCGTGATGGGCGAGCTGTAGGTGCCGTCTTCGTCGACAGAGGCATAGCGATCGAGGAGCGCCTGCCGGGGCACTCGCACTCGATCGAACATCAGCCAGCCGTTGTCGACACCGTTCAAGCCGGCCTTGGGACCATCGTCCCCGATGGTCACCCCGGGCAATGGGCGACCGTCCTCGCCCCGGATCGGCACGACGAAGGCATGGACACCGTGATCTGTCTCGTCGGCGACGAGGCGGGCGAACACCACGGCCCGTCGACCATCGACGGCCGCATTGCCGATGTAGTCCTTGCGTGCCTCGGCGTCAGGGGTGTGGATCTCGAAGCCGTCCTCAGAGAAGGTGGCGACAGTTCTGAGATCGGCGACGTTGGATCCATGGCCGGTCTCCGTCATGGCGAAACAGCCCGGCTCCTCGCCGGTGATGGCCCGTCTGAGGAGGTCCCTGTGGGTCTCGGTACCGAGCCGCATCAAGGCCCCGGCGTAGAGGCCGAACTGGACTCCAAACTTGGTGAGCAGACTCAGGTCGTGGTGGGCGATGGTGGCGAATGCGGCCAGGAACCCGGCCGGGTCTCCCCCACCGCCGACCGTCTCCGGATAGCCGAGGGCGCCGATCCCTTCGGCGGCGAGGACCTCGAGCCATTCACTGACCTGGCGTCGGTGCTCGTCGATGGGGAGACCATGTCGAAGGCGGAACGCGGGCTGCGAGAGGATCTGGCGCACCTGTCGCTTGACGACCCCGCGCGGCCCGTCGAGCAGAGCTTTGAGCTCCGACCGATCGAACGAAGCCCGGGGCAGGACGGGGAGAGGCTGCAGCGTGGAAGCCCGTGATGCCTGGAGGTCACGGGTCGCTCCCGGACCGAACGGGCCCACGGCTCGGTCTGCCGCCCTGAGTGCCGTCACCACGGAATCCGGCACCGACCCCACCAGTCGCAGGCCCAACTCGACGGGACCCAGGTGCAACTCCTCTTGGGTCAGTCCCCGGCGGATGGCTCCTCCCAGTCGATCCAGCTCGGACCCGGTGGGAGGCCGTTCGGGATCCAACCAGCGCTCGATGATGGGCGACGCCTCACCGTCGACCACTTCACACAGAACCGTCCTGAGCTCGTTCATCTCGTCGGGCGTGAGGCTTCCGTCCGACCAGGCCGTATACAGCAGTGGCAGGAAGGGCTTCAGCCGCTCATCGCGGAGCAACTCGTCGAGTGTCGCCATGGTCGAACAGTAGATGCCCCACGGCGACAGGGACATGTCACCATGTGCCGGTGACCGGCCTCATGTCCGACTACGACCGTGAGCGCTCCAGCGAGCTGCGCCGGGCTCGCCGCCGGGCAACCGCCCTGTTGGTGGCCGTCGGCGCCGTCTTCGTTTCGACGTTTTGGATGGGTGACGCCACTTGGGTGGGCTTCTTGCGGACCACGGCCGAAGCCTCGGTAATTGGGGGACTGGCGGACTGGTTCGCCGTGACTGCCCTCTTCCGTCATCCCCTCGGCATACCGATCCCCCACACGGCGATCATCCCGCGCTCGAAGACGGGATTGGCCCGCAGTCTCGGCCAGTTCGTCGAGCACAATTTCCTCTCGCCCGACCAGTTCCTGGAACGGGTCGAAGCTCTGCAACCGGTACAACGGCTGGGCGAGTGGCTGATCGAAGAGGCGAACGCCGGCTCCGCTGCCAACCAGCTCAGCCGGATCGCGCAACAGTTCATGGAAGGGATCGACCGTGACAGCCTGGCGGCGCAGGCCGGAGACACAGCCGGCCGCCTGCTGCAGCACCCGGCCTTGACCGCCGGCCTAGGGAGAGCGTTGGCGGCAGCCCTTTCCGCCGGCCAGCATCATCCCACGGTGGAGGGTGCGATTCGGGGCGCGTCCTCGCTCCTGGTCGAGCAGGAGTCGACTCTTCGCTCACGAATGCGCCAGGAGTCACCGTGGTGGGTACCTGAGGCTGTCGACGACGCCGTGTTCGACAAGGCACGCGAAGCGGTGCTCGCATTCCTGGCCGAGGTGGCGTCGAATCGGGATCACGAAGTGCGAAAAGCCATCGACGCCCGGTTGCGGGACATCGCCGATCGCCTCCAAGACGACTCCGATCTGGCTCGACGAGTTTCGAGCGCGGTCGCTGGCCTGACGCAGAGCCCCGAATTCCGCCGGTCGCTGGCCGAACTCGTCGAGCGCACCCTGAGAGACCTCTCTCGCCCGGATCGCGTGACGCTCGGGCTGCAGGCAGTGGGAAGACGCCTGCTCGAGGACGAGGACCTCCGATCCCGACTCGACGGGTGGATGCAGACATTGGCGCCTTCGGTGGCGCGAGTCGGAAGGAGAGAGCTGGCAGACCTGATAGCCACCACCATCGAGCGATGGGATCCCAACGACACCAGCCGCCGGCTGGAGCTGTGGATGGGCAAGGATCTCCAGTTCGTGCGGATCAACGGCACGGTCGTCGGCGGGCTCGCCGGCCTCGCCATCCACACCGCCGTCTTCCTCCTTGGAGGCTGAAACTCAGCGAATTTGGCCGTAGGCCCGCTCGGGATGGATTGACACCACCAGACGTCGGTCGTCGATCATCGCCTGATTGAACTCGTCCCAGTCCGGGTGCGGGCCGCCGGCTGCCGCCTCGTAGACACGTCGGAGCATGGCGGCAGCCTCGTCGCCGGGATCCGTGGTGACGGGTGTGAGCGTTGCCTTGCCTTCGATGACGACCCAATTGCCGAACTCGGCGAAACCGACGTACAGGCCGGCGCGAGGATCCCGTCTGATGTTGCGGGTCTTGACTCGAGTGTCGGTGGTCGAGACGTGGAAGGCATCGTCGAAGCTGGCGTAGACGATGTTGGACGCATGCGGCATCCCGTCGGGGTTGATGGTCAGGAGCAGCCCGCGGGCGTCCTTGGCGGCGAATGCCATCGCTTCTTCGAGATTCACATCTCTCCTGTCGTCGCGAGATCGATCCAACGCCCCGGCTGGGTGACGCATTCCCCACCCCTACCCTTTTCGAGATGCGCTCCAGCGGCCTACCTGTCGAGGAAGTCATCGGCGACGTGCGCCTCGCCCTCACGTCGAACTCGGCGGCGGTCCTGGTGGCACCACCCGGATCGGGGAAGACCACCGTCGTTCCCCTGGCATTGTTGGAGGCCATCGACGGCCGCATCCTCCTGCTGGAACCGCGGCGCTTGGCCACCCGGGCCGCGGCACGCCGCATGGCGTCGCTCTTGGGTGAGGAGGTGGGCGAGACGATCGGCTATGTCACCCGAACCGACCGACGCGTCGGGCGACACACCCGGCTGGAGGTGGTCACCGAAGGGATCCTGACCCGACGCCTCCAATCCGATCCGGAGCTGCCGGGAGTGGGGCTCGTGATCTTCGACGAGGCCCACGAACGGAATCTGCAGACCGATCTCGGCCTGGCTCTCACACTCGACGTCCGGAACAGCCTGAGGCCGGATCTCGCGGTGCTGATCATGTCCGCCACCATCGATCCGGCGCCGGTCTCTGCGCTTCTCGGTGGGGCGCCGGTGGTGGAAGCAAAGGGATCGCTGCACGAGGTCGACGTTCGGTGGACGCCGCCTCCACCCCGGCAACGACGAACCGACCAGCACACCGCGGCGGTCGTGCGGCGTGCTCTCGAAGAGACGGAAGGGGACGTGCTCGTGTTTCTGCCGGGGATGGCCGAGATCCGTCGTGTTCAAGAGGCGCTGACCGGCGTTCTCGCCGACGTGCGCATCCTCCACGGCTCCATCCCTCCAGAAGAACAGGATCTGGCGTTGGCTCCCTCCATCCCTCCCTTCCGGAAGGTGGTGCTCTCCACGGACATCGCCGAGTCGAGCCTAACGGTCGAAGGGGTGACGGCGGTCGTCGACACCGGTGTTGCCCGCTCTCCTCGCTTCGACCCCCGAACCGGCATGACGCGTCTGCAGACCGTCCCGATCTCGCGGGCCTCTGCCGATCAGAGGGCGGGCAGAGCGGGGCGTCTGGGTCCCGGCGTCGCCTACCGGCTGTGGTCGAAGATGGAGCACGCCACCCGCCGGCCCGATATCCAACCGGAGATCAGACAGGTCGACCTCGCCGGGCTGGTGCTGGAGCTGGCGGCGTGGGGGACCTCGGATCCGGCGGAGCTGCGGTGGCTCGATCCTCCTCCGGAGCCGGCCTGGAACGAGGCCGTCGAATTGCTGGAGATGCTGGGAGCCCTGGAGGACAGGCGGATCACCGAGTTCGGGCGGTCGATGGCCCGGCTGCCCGTCCATCCCCGGGTCGCGGCCATGATCGCCGGCGCGGGACCGGACGCAGCGCTCGCCGTGTGGATGGCCGTGATCCTGGAGGAGCGGGATCCGCTCCGGGGCGATCCGCGGGAGTTGCCGGTCGACATCGCGATCCGAGTTCGTCTGCTGGCAGACCGGGGGTTCCGTCATCCCGCCGCCGTGCCGGCAGCACTCCACCGTCTCCGCGACATGGCGTCGGATCTCGCCGATCGTGCCGGAGTGAGCCTCGGCGGCGAGGTCGATCTGGACCGGGCAGGCCCGGTCCTGGCGCGAGCCTTCCCCGATCGGCTGGCGGTTCGGAGGGGAAGCCCCGGTCGGTTCCAAATGCGCACCGGCACGACGGCGGTGATCCCGCCCCACGATCCTCTGGCGACAGAGGACTTCGTGGTGGCCGCCGACCTCGACGGCAAACGAAGGGATGCTCGGATTCGGCTGGCTGCGGCCATCGACGGAGCGGAAGTGGCAGAGCACTTCGTTCACGAGATCGACCAATCCGTGCGGCTGGTCTGGGAAGGTGAGCGACTCGTCGAACGCACAGAGCGACGTCTAGGCGGGATGGTCCTCGATTCTCGGGATCAGAGACCCGAGCCGGGAGAACGCACCGTGAGGGCGCTGCTGGGTCGAATCCGCGACCGGGGCTTGGACGTCTTGCCATGGACTCGAGAGAGCCGCGAGCTGTGCAGTCGGGTGAGCTTTCTCCACCGAACCGACCACCAGTGGCCGGACTGGACGGAGGCAGGGCTGGCCCAGCGATTGGAGGAATGGCTGGGCCCCTACCTGGTGGCTGCCACGGGCTGGGACGACGTGACCGATCTCGACCTGATGCGGATCCTCCGGTCGGAGCTCGGACATTCTCGCTGGGAGCAGCTAGAGCGCGAGGCGCCGTCCCATCTGACGCTGCCCAACGGTCGCCGAGTGCGGATCGACTACTCGGGTGGGTCGCCGGTGGTCTCTGTTCGAGTCCAGGACGTGTTCGGCCTCCACGAGACGCCGCGGGTGGGAGGCCGACCGGTGGTGTTGGAGCTGCTGTCACCGGCCAACCGACCGATCCAGGTCACCTCCGACCTGGAAGGGTTCTGGAAAGGATCATGGCAACAGGTCCGCAAGGAGATGGCCGGCCGCTACCCCAAACACCCCTGGCCCGAACACCCTTGAAGGCTATAGGAGGGCGGCGGCGAGGTCGGCGAGGGGGGAACGGACGGTCCGGTCGAGGGTGACGTGACCGAAGAGTGGCGAGCCTTTGAACTTCTCGATCAGTGCGGCCATGCCGCCGTAGGGAGATATGTAGGGGTTGTCGACCTGGGTCAGGTCACCGCAGAACACGACCTTCGAGTTGCGG
Source organism: Acidimicrobiia bacterium (assembly GCA_035304485.1). Lineage (GTDB taxonomy): Bacteria > Actinomycetota > Acidimicrobiia > Spongiisociales > ZC4RG35 > ZC4RG17. The sequence continues at coordinate 21,789 of DATGPZ010000017.1, forward strand.
CCCATCCGGGTCAGGATGACCTTGAGGGTGGCGAGCTCCAGGTTCTGCGCCTCGTCGATGATCACGAACTCGTCGGTGATCGACCTACCGCGTAAGTAGGTGACCGCCGCCATCTCGAGCTCACCTCGAGCGATCAGCTCCTCGACAGCGGCCTTGGCACCATCCGCCCCGGCGTCGGCGAACAGGGCGTAGAGGTTGTCGTTGACGGCGGCCATCCACGGGGCGAGCTTCTCGGAGAGGTCCCCCGGTAGATAGCCGACCTCCTGTCGCCCGACCGCCACCAGCGGCCGATAGACCGTCACCCGCCGATAGCGTTGCTGCTCCAGCACTTGTTCGAGGGCAGCGGCGAGGGCGAGGAACGTCTTGCCCGAACCGGCCCGGCCCATCATGGAGACCGCGGCGATGTCGGGATCCAGCAGATGATGGAGGGCGACCGTCTGTTGCAGGTTCTTCGGCTCGACCCCGAAGGCACGGACGTGGGTACTCACCCGCTCCACCACCGTGGAGGGCTCGGTCTGGACCACCCGTGCCAGCCCCGAACGCGACTTGCCGGCCCTGAGAACCACGAACTCGTTCACCAGCGCCGGGACATCGAGCTCGAGCTTTCCCTGGTCGAACAACTGGTCGATCGTCTCCGCGTCGGTCTCGTGCTCGCTGACGCCGGAATGGAGCTCGTCGACCGGGACCGTGTCGCCGCGATAGTCCTGTACCTCTATACCGAGCTGGGCGGCCTTGATTCGGAGGCTGGCGTCCTTGGTGACGAGAACCGGCGACGAGAGGTTGAAGCAGCTGGAGAGGATCCGGTGGTCCGGCGTGGCCGGATCCAACGCCTTGGGCAGCCGATCGGAGTTGATGCCGTTTATCTCGATCCGCAGCGTCCCGCCCGAGGGCAGAGGAACCGACTCCCGCATCCCTCCGGGCTGGGAAGCTCCGAGAGATTCCAACAGTCGGATAGCCGCCCGGGCGTTCGCTCCGACCTCGTCGAGCCGGGTCTTTTTTCGGTCCAGCTCCTCGACCACCACCAACGGCAGGACCAGTTCGTGTTCGTCGAAGCGGACCAGCGCATGGGGGTCGGCGAGCAGGACGCAGGTGTCGAGGACGAAGGTGCGGGGCACGGAATCGGTCTCCTGACTGGCCAACGTGCTCACATCTTCATGCCTGGGCGATAGCTAACCAAGGATCTCTTGTCATTCGGAGCGCGTGCCGTCGCCGGAGCGGGTACTCGAAACCGACGGAGCGAGGACTCAGCCCAGACCGGCTCGAATCAGGAACGCGGCCATCTGCGCGCGCGTGATGGGCTGGTTGGGGCAGTAGCGCTTGGCATCGGGATCGCACCCGACGGTGATACCGGCTCGGGCCAGAGCCTGGATGTAATTGCGATGGACCGATCCGGCGACATCGGTGAACATCTCTTCGCCTTTCGGCTCCAAGGAAAGCGCCCGACCCAGGAAAGTCGCCATCTCGGCTCGGCTGACGGTCCGGTCCGGACAGAAGCGATCATTCGCGGGCGGATTGCATCCCTCGGTGATCCCGGCCGCGGCCAGGGCACGGATATCTGCTTCGAACTCGGAGCGGTCGTCGTCGACGAAGGGGTCCCCACCGGCCGGTCGCAGCCCGAGCGCTCGAACCAGGAAAGCCGCCATCTGACCGCGGCTGACCGCCTCGTCGGGGCAGAATCGGTCGTTCAGCGGTGGGTTGCATCCGAGAGTTATCCCGGCTGTCGCCAGCCGCTCGATCTCGGCCTCGAACACGGACCCGTCGTCGTCGAGGAACCGGCCCTTCCATCCGCCTCGCAGACCCTCCGCGTAGTCGCTCGGCCACCGCACGGCCGACGGCTGGTAATCGGCGTGGGAGAAGACGGCCGTGGCCACCCACACCATCTCGCCATCCCAATAGGCTCCGACCGACACGAACTCGTAGCTCGGTCGGGCCAGCACCTCCCTGTGAGGCGGAGAGTCCCAGAGGTCTTGGACGAGCCTGGCACACCATGCAGCCACGCCTCGGGCGTCGGCCGACTCGAGCCGCTCGGCGTGGACGGCTTCGCCGTATCCGTCCCAACCTGCGGGAAGCAAACCCGTGCGGTCCTGCATCGAGCCGTGACCCAGGTCGCCGCGGGCGGCCATCTCCGCGGCGTGTTCCCTGAGAGAGACGGTCACCCGGCCCGACCACCGCAGGCCGTCGTTGCGACGCTGGTTGATCTGGTCCACGACACAGGCTTCGGGGCCGGTCGGAGACTGCTCCTCGGCCGCTCCCGCCACCGCATTCCCCAAGAGGAGGAACGCGAACAGAGCGGTGACGAGGAGGATGCGCTTCATGCGACGGATTCGAACCTATGAACGAATTGCGGGCTCTTGAGGAGGTTGAACTCTCGGTGGGTCTCGTTCCAACCCATCGACTCGACCATCCGCCGGACCTTGGCCGGCCACAGTCGATGGCAGTGGACCTCTCGCGCCTTGAAGGGCGTTCCGTGGAGGATGATCGACGTGGGAATGGCGTAGAGGCCCATGATGGGCTCGGCCGGGTAGATGAGAAGTGCTTGCCCGCCCGGTTTGAGCACACGGTCCATCTCGGAGAAGGCGGCCTCCAGAGCAGGAATGTGTTCGATGGCGTGGACGGAAACGATGTAGTCGAAGGTGTTGGCGGGGAAGTCCAGCGCCTCGGCCCGCATCGTCTTCACGCGGTCGGTACCCGCCACCTCCGCCGCTTGCGGGTTGGCGTCGATTCCCGTGACATCCAGGCCTTGCTCGGCCAATCGCCGGGTGAGGTGTCCCGATCCACAGCCCACTTCCAGCACGCTACTCCCGTCTTCTAGCGGCAGCAATCGGTTCACCTTCTCGAGATGGGAGGGATCCCAACGGTTGACGAGGGCGTACTTGCGGCTGTCGTATTCGGTCATGACGGGATGGATCTTCCTTCGAGATGCGGCGCCACGGCGTAGTCACACAGCACGGGTCCGTCGTCCGTGAGCGCCACGTGGGTCACCGAGGTGTTGTCGGGAACGGCGAGGCGACTGGCGGTGGAAGTCCCGTCACCTCCCAGAGTCCCGATGTATGCCCGGATCACACCCCCGTGACTGACGACCCCCGTCACTCTCCCTCCGGTGACATCGAGCGAGTCGATGGCCGCCACGATCCGAGCAGTCGCCTGGGCCCAAGTCTCACCGCTCTCCCCTCGAGCGAGGTCCAGGCCCTCTTCGTAGATCTGGCGATGGAGGTCTGCCCACTGCTCCTTGACCTCCCACCAGGTGAGGCCCTCCCAACGCCCCAGCCCGATCTCGGCCAAGCCGTCGACCTCCACCGGGTCCGAAGACAGAGCCAGAGCCGTCGTTCGCGCCCGATCGAGCGGAGACGTGAAGACCTGGTCGAGCGGGCCGTACCATCCCGCCAGCCATCCGGCCTGCGATCGGCCGACGTCATCGAGACCCCAGCACGACTGGCCCTGCATCCGCCGTTCGACGTTGGCTTTGGTGCGACCGTGCCGGATCAAGGCCAGCACCGGCTCCCCTGCCGCCAGATACGCACTCGCAGATGACGGCAACTTCCCGAGGTGGGCGGTGTCGTTGAATCGGCCCAGACGCCAATGACCAGGGCCACCCACGATGTGGGTCATCGAGGCGTTGGCTGCCATGCGATGCGGGCGGCGGGTCACCATCGGGAGCAGCGTCGACAGGATGGCATCGATGACTCCGCCGTGGGTGACGACGACTGCTCGGCCATCGGAACCGATCCGCTCAGCCAGCTCGTCTATGACCGCCCAGACGCGAGCAGCCACCTCACTGAGTCGCTCACCGGTGCCGCCGAAGGGCTCGTCCGCCCCTCCGTAGATGGCTCGGAGCAGGGGCTGGTCACGCTCGGCGACGACGTCGAACGACACCCCTTCCCACCGCCCGAGATCGACCTCGATCAGATCGTCGACGGTCTCCGGTGCATCCGAGAAGGCGGCCGCCGTCTCCACGGCCCGGGTCAGCGGTGAGCTCAGCACCGCGTCGAAGGAGGCCGAGGCGACCCGCGCCGAGAGAGCGTCCACCTGCTCTTTGCCGGTGACACTCAGGGCAGCGTTGCCACGACCCTGCCAAGCAGCGGACAGATTCGCCTCGGATTCGGCGTGACGGACTAGGACGATCTCGGCCATGAGGTGAGGACCAGCCATTGTGCCTTCGACTGGCTCTCACCAAAAGTCGAAAGACGGCAAGTCGGTCGCGAGTCGCGTCTTCGACCGCCACCGCACGCTCGGTTCGACCGGATCGGACAGTGCTACGCCACCGGTGACTGCTGGTGGGCCAGCAGCTCCCATTCGTCTCCTCGACGCCGGTAGACGCTGGTGATGACGGCGGTGTAGTCGGAACCTGACCCTCGAGGACGGCCTGTCGCTCGATAGGCCATGACGGCTGCGTCGCCAGCCCCAGCAACGCGGACGTCGGTGATCTCGACCGACTCCCATCCGTCGGCGGCTTCCATGGCGGCGATGGTCTCGGTCTTGTCCATCACCCCCATGGGAAGGGCCACGATTCCCTCTTCGGCGAAGTGCTCCTCCCAGAAGGCGGGGTTTCCGCCCCCTTCGAGCCAGAAGGCCAATTCCAGTTTCTGGAGTTCGGCGGTGTCGACCATGGGGATATTCCTGCCCCCACTCGACCTCGACTACACCTGCGATTGGCTGAAGCGGTTCGACTCCCGCCAGCCTTGCAGCCGAGACCGGCGCCGGACGGCGAGTACTCAGGGCGTCGACTCAGTCGACGCCCTGATGTGGAGTTCCGACCGACGGCCCCCCCAGGCCGTGCGCCGCTCAGCCGATGAAGGCCGAGGCGAAGATCAGCGCCACGATCGTCATCACCTTGATCACGATGTTCATGGCCGGGCCGGAGGTGTCCTTGAACGGATCGCCCACGGTGTCGCCGATCACCGCCGCCTTGTGCGCATCGGA
>DATGPZ010000018.1:0-5288 GCA_035304485.1 Acidimicrobiia bacterium
AGCGAATATCAACGTCGGGCGCACATGGGGCGAGGACGGGCCCTGGCCGACCCGGCGGAGATGATCGAGCGGGTCGTTCGTTCCGTCGCCGATTACGGGCCATTGACCGAGCTCCTGTCTCGCTCCGACCTCGAGGAGGTCTTCATCGAAGGCAGCCGGGTCACGTATCTCGACTCGAGTGGGCGTCTTCGAGCTCTCGACGAGCCCACTTCCGAGCGGGAGAACCGCCAGGTCCTGGACCGCATGTTGGCCGACACCGATCGCCGGTTGGACGCATCGAGTCCTCTCGTACAGGCCCGCGTGCTCGACGACTCTGCTCGGCTGACGGCGGTGATCCCTCCGATCGCCGATCGGCTCTCGGCCACCCTCCGGCGCTATGCGCTGCGCCGGGAGACGCTCGAGACGATGGTCGAGCGGGATTCTCTCTCTCCGCGGGCTTCCCGTTTCCTCTGGGCGGTCATGCAAGCCAGCACCTCGGTAGTCGTGTCCGGGCCTCCCGGTGCAGGCAAGACGTCGCTCCTGTCCGCCCTGATCGCTGCGGTGCCTCCCGGGCGTTGTGTTCGCTGTTGCGAAGAGGTTCGGGAGCTGCACGTTCCGCTGGTCCACGGATCCTTCTACGAAGCCCGACCGCCGGCCCTCGACGGCAGTGGCGAGATCACACTTCGAGATCTCGTGAAACTCGTCCTCGCGATGCGGCCTGACAGGATCGTGGTCGGGGAAGTCCGAGGATCGGAAGCGTTCGAGCTGACCAGGGCTGTGAACGCTGGTTGCGGGTTCGCCTGCACCGTCCACGCCAACTCGGCCGTGGATGCGCTCGACGCCCTGGTCAACGCCGCCCTCATGGCAGGTGAGAACGTGACGGAACGGGTGGTGCGGAAGATCTTCTCCTCCGCCCTGGACTTCGTCGTCCACCTCGATCGGGACTCGGCCGCAGAGGGGCCCATCCGCCGGAGGGTGATGGAGATCCTGGCGGTGGTCCCTTCCCTGCGAGACGACTTCTCCACCCAACCGATTTTCGTCCGTGAGCATCTGGGTGCCCCCCTCGAGTGGACAGGGGCGATGCCGCCGGAAGCGGTGACGGACCGGATCGAGCGGACCCTGCCCGACGGGCAGAGCCTGCGTGCCGTGGTGGGGGCCGGTCGGGAGGGAGTGGCATGAGGCTCTTCGTTTCACTGGCTACAGGTGCTGCGGTGGGTGGCCTGGTGGCGGTTTCGCTCGGGCTGGTTCCCAATCGACCCAGACTTCGGCGTAGTCGGTCGCTGCGAGCTGAATGGTTGGCGCAGGCAGGCGTGGCGGCCACTCCTTTCCAATTCTGGGCGTCGTCGGCGACCGCCGGGGTGGGGACGTTGCTCGTCGTGGCTCTGTTGACGGGCAGCTGGGCTGTTGCTGCGGCGCCTTCGGTTCTGGTGGCGATGTTGCCGCGGGTCTACTTCGGAGCCCAGCGTCGCAAGCGTCTGGCGGCGGTGCGCCAGGCCTGGCCGGACGGGCTCCGCGACCTGGTGGCCTCGATCTCGGCCGGGCGATCGTTGTCGCGTTCGATCGAGGAGCTCGCCGAGTCGGGGCCTCGTCCCTTGCGCGAGGTGTTCGCGTCCTTCCCGTTCCTCCATCGCAGCCTCGGGACGGTTCCGACCCTCGAGCGAATCCGCGAGGAGACGGCCGATCCCACGACGGACCGAGTCATCGAAGTCTTGATCGTCGCCCATGAACGCGGCGGTGCCATCGTTCCCCAGATCCTCCGAGATCTGGCAGAAGCGACCGCCCGTGACGTGTGGGCGACCGACGAGATCGAAACCGCCGCCTTGGAGCACAAGATCAACGCCCGAGTGGTCTTCGTGCTGCCGTGGGTGGTCTTGATCGCGATGACCATCCGGGACGGACCCTTCCGCGACTTCTACGCCACGTCGGCCGGACTGGCGGTGATAGCCGTCGGAGGGATCCTCTCACTGGCCGGCTCCGTCCTCGTGGCTCGGCTGGGCCGCCAACCCGAAGAACCGCGGGTTCTGGGGCGATGACACCCCTTTCCCTCGCTGCTTCGCTGCTCACGGCGTTCGTGTTCGGCGGTCTCATGTGGGTGCTGGTACCGCCCACCCCTCGCCTCGGTCCCCGCCTCCATCCTTACCTGACACCCTCTGCGGCCCTGCCGACCAGGGGATCGGGGGTGGCTCGGGTCTTCGGGCCGATCATCGATCGGATCGCGGCCAGTATCGGACGCAAGCTGGATCCGGGTGGAGAGGACGAACTGGCTCTCAAACTCAGGCAATCGGGCCGCTATCCCGACCTCGGCGATGGCGAGCGCGTCGCTGCATTCCGGTTGGAGCAGTTGAAAGCGATCTCGATCGGTGCCGTGGCCGGTGCCGTCGTGGCGACAGCCCTCGACTTCGGTGCGGGCGGGGTGCTGGGCCTCACGATCGTCGGCATGGTGGCTGTCGGTGGCCGCACCCGCGGGGCCCTGGACCGGGCGTTGGACGAACGCCGCCTCAGGATGCGGATCGAGATCTACACGATCGACCAACTGCTGGCTCTCCGCGTCCGCTCGGGAGGCGCAGTGGTGCAAGCGGTGAACCAGGTGGTCGCCCGCGGACGCGGGGAAGTGGTTCGCGAACTGGCCGAAGCGATGCGCCTCCACCGAGCGGGGATGTCCGTCTCGGAGGCGTTCCGGCGCATGGCCGATGCCACGCCCGAGCCGGCCTGTGCCCGAACATACCGCCTCTTGGCGATAGCCGATGAACGCGGTGTCGATCTGGCCGCGGGTCTGCTGGCCCTCGCGGAGGACGTGCGTGAGACACGGCGGGAGGCGCTGAAGCGGGCGGCCACCCGACGGCGGGCGGCGATGCTCGTACCCACCATCGCACTACTGGCGCCGACTCTGCTGCTCTTCGTGGCGGCGCCGCTGCCACATCTCCTGACCGGCTGGCGATGAAGAAAGGAGCGACAGCCATGCGGAAACCCGAGAACCCGATCCTGCGGACGTTGGTCCGTCTCCACCGAGACGAGCGAGGTCTCAACACGGCGGAGTTGATGGGCAACGCCGCCCTGGCCATCGCCGCCCTGGTGGTGATATGGGCGGCATTGGAGGCGCTGGGGCTCGACATCGTCGAATGGATCGGCACCGAACTCCTGGGCGGCTGAGCCGCGATGGAGGCTTTGCTTCCCTCCAGTTCGTGATCGCAGCCGCCTTGGCCATGGTGATGGTGGTGGGTCTGCTGCAATTCGTCGTCTATCAGTACGCGCGCGGTGCCGTCTTGGCGGGTCTCGAGCGGGGTGTGCGGGCGGCTTCGGTGGCGGGCGTGAGCGCCGGCGAGTGCTTGTCCGCCTTGGCCGATACGTTTGCATCCACCCTCGGGGGTTCGATCGGGGATTCGCTCGAATACGAATGCGACACCACCGACGAGGTGGTGACGGCGCGAGCGTGGGGCGAGTTTCCCGTCTGGATCGGAGCCGGCAGTCTCGAGTTCGAGCTCGAGACCAGTGCCCGTCGCGAACCGGCCCCATGACTCAACGCGGTCCTACTCAACGCGGTTCTGCGCCCCTGGAACTCGCTCTCGGTCTCGGTCTCCTCGTGCTCCCGGCCATCGTGCTGGTCTTGTCCTTCGGGCCGTGGTTGGAGGCACGGACCTTCGTTCGAACGGCGGCGGCCGAAGCGGCTCGAGCCGTCATCCTGCGAGGTGGCACCGTCCAGTCGTCCGACTTGGGATTCGTCGAGGAAATGGCCGAGTCCCGCGGCCTGAGCCTCCTCGACATCGAACTGTGTGGGGCGGACGCCTGCGCCATCGTCCGAGGCGGCTACGTCACCGCCCGTGTCGTGGTGGAGGTCCCGCTGGTCGACACGCCCTGGGGCAGCGTAGGCGGTGTCTCGGTCGGGGCGTCGCACACCGAGCCGGTCGACCTCTATCGGAGCCTGCCGTGAGATCGGACGCCGGGTCGGTCACTCTGTGGATGGTCGGCCTGGTCATGGTGGTGTTCGCGGTCGGTGGGATCTCGATCGACCTGTGGCGGGCGTTGGCCGCCCATCGGCAGGTGGCGGCGGTGGTAGACGCGGCGGCGGTGGCTGCCGGTTCCGGGATCGACGAGGAGGCCTGGAGAACTTCTGGTGTGCTCAGGCTCGACCCGGATCTGGTCGAGGCAAGAGTGGAAGAAGTGGTGGCCGCTCAATCGCCAGAAGTCGTGAGTGACTATGCCGTCTTCACCGCCGAAGACGGTTCGAGTGCCACGGTTCGAGCGATCACGACCATCGATCTGACCCTTCTCGATCTGCTGGTCGACGGACCCCTGACAGTCGACGCGGAAGCCAGTGTCTCGCCTGTCGTCTCGTCGGGATGAGGTCCTCACGACTCCTGGCGATGCTCACCATGGCCGGGCTGGTGACGGCGCTGTCCGTGGCGCTGGGCTCGGGTCGAGAAGAGGCTGAGGACTTGGGACCCCGACCGACTCAGGTGACCTCGGAGTCTTCCCACCGACCCGCTTCGGGCCAAACGAAGCCGTCCCTCTCCGTCACGTCATCCTCTGCCACGTCATCGACTCTCGATCCGAAGTCGGATCCGTTGGAGGTGGTCGGGGAGGGTCTGGAGGCGTGGGGGCGGTTCGGAGTCTCCAAGGATCTCGCCGACGTGGCGGGCTGGTTCCATCCTCGAGGACCGCAGTTCGAACGGTTCGAGATCGAGGCGTCAGAGGAGCCCCTGGGCGGGCCTCCATACGTCGTCGACTTCCAACCGGGTGACACCGAAAGCCTCGGTGACGAGATGCGGGTCTCGGCCAGGGTCGTCTTCGTTCGTACTGGCGAGCCGTCCCAGAGTTTCGACTGGGTGATCGTGCTGCGACGGGACGATCAGCGGTGGTCGATCTGGACGGTCGAGGAGACTGACCGTCAGACAGGCTGACTCTCGTCGTCATCGATCCGGGTGCCGTAGATGAGCACCGAAGGAGCTCCGTCACCTCTTCGCGGGTGGAAACCGATCCGGTATTGCGGGTTGGGGCTGGCGATGTCCCGGAAGGGTCGAGGCGGCGAATGGACGAAACCCGAGCCGACGACGAGTTCCGCCAGCGTGATCACTCGTCGTTGGTCCGACCCTTCCGTCAGCAGTAGGCGAGCCATGTCGTCGCGGGAGGCGATGCCCATGTCGATGGCGGCGGCGTTGGCGTAGAGAACCCGGTCGCGGTCGGCGTCGAGAACCGAGATCGCCATCGGCGCCTCGTCGATCAGGACCCGGACCATGTCGTCGAGTCGGGCCACCTCCGACTCCCGTGCCTCGAGTATGCGCCGGCCCAGTGCGAGGACGACCGTGAACGCC